>CAZBKU010000012.1:0-22330 GCA_964492585.1 uncultured Thermoplasmatales archaeon
CACGGAGGCCAGGTTCACCGACGACGGGACCCACCTCGTGTTCGGCTGTCAGGTCGCACCGCCGACCCTAGGCGGCGAACCCACGGTCCTGGGCGACTGCGCCGGGGACACCATGCCCCACGAGCCCAACCAGGACGCCAGCCACAAGACGGTCTTCTACGACGTCAGCGACCCCAAGGACCCCCAGCTGTCCGGGATCGTGGATACCAACGCGGCCCACAACGTCTTCACGACGACGATCAACGGCACCATCTACGCGTTCACCAACGCCGTCGAGATCATCGAGTTCGACCCGACCAAGCCCGTCGAGGAGGCCGCCAAGATCGTGGCCAACGTCCAGGGCACCCACGACGTGTCGGTCTCCAAGCACCCGATCACCGGCGACTGGCTCCTCTACACCGGTGCCACCGAGGATAACTCGTTGGCGATCTACGAGATCAACGACCCGACCAACCCCAAGGTCATCGTCGATGGTGGTATCGACGGTGCTGTGGCCTGGCACGAGCAGACGGTCAGCCCGACGGTCATCGACGGCCGCGTGTTGGCCATCGGGGCTGGGGAGACGTTCAGCTCCACCGGGGACGTCGGTGGCGACGAGCGCCAGTACGCCTCGGTCATCGATGTGACCGACCCTGAGGACCCGGAGCTCCTGGGGACCTGGCAGCTACCGATCACCACGCAGTTTCCCTACGCCAACTACCGGTACAGCGCTCACAACATCGACATCACGCCCCACGGCCAGGTCGCCATGGCCTGGTACCACGGGGGCATCTGGGTCTTCGACGTCTCCACCCAGGAGCGCCAGGAGGACCCGGCCACGCTGGGCTTCTACCAGCCCCACGAGTTGTGGAGCCCGGTCCTGCCGGCCAGCTTCTTCCAACTCGATCATGCGATGGTCCCGGTCGTGTGGGGAGGTATGTGGACCGACGAGGGCCGCCTCGTGGTCGGCGACCTCTACACGGGTCTCTACGTGCTCGAGCCCGAGTGGGGCCTGCTGCCCGGCGGCAACACCGCCGCGGCCAGCTGAGGCCACACGATCCAGGACCCCGGGGGCCCCCGGCAGTCAGTCTCCCTGGACGGCCCGATGACCGCAGTTGGGGCAACGGGGCCTGGGCGCCGTGCTGACCGTGTAGAAGCGGAACCCGCAGGCATCGCACGGTCCATGCAGCCGACGGGCATCGGGGGCCAGGTCCCGGATGTCCGGCTCGGTGTCCGCCTCCTCCCAGAGATCCTCGGCCGGCAGGAAGCCGTGGGCCCAGGTGGCCCCGACCGGTTCGATGCCCGGTTCCAGCCGACGCTCGCTGGTGGCGGCCATGGGACCCCCTAGTCCTCGCAGGAGGCTCGATGCCCGCAGTTCGGGCAGGGGGCCTGGCAGCCGGTGTGCGTGCTGTAGAACTCGAACCCGCACCGGTCGCAGGTCCCGTGCACGCGCATGGGAGGCTCTGAGGCCGCCTCGTCTTGGGGATCCTGCTTGCCCGTGGATCGCTCGGGTACGAGGGACACCTCGTGGATCTCTTGGACCTCAGGCCACCCCGCCGGCAGCCCGCCCACGACGTTCGTTGGCTGGCTCGACGCGTCCGGACCGTGGCGAGCGGTGGTAGCCATCACGCTAAGCTGGGACCTTGACAGCCTTAAAGGATGCCCATAAGGCCCTTCTTGCGGTGGGTTTCCCCTGCTTCAAGTGCAGCTAGTCGATGCATCGAACGATCTCCAGAGCGCCTAAGAACCCCCTGCAAGCAACCGCTTGCTACTCCGCTCAGTCGTGACAAGAGTCGCGATGACCACAGTTCGGGCACATCTTCTCGCACCGGGTCGTGCTCGTCAGGTACTCGAACCCGCATCGCAGGCACCCCCCGTGCTGGACGAGCTGGCGATCGCCGGCCTGGACGATGCGTCCGGTCCCCATCCAGGGGAGGCTAACCCGGCTTGGCATGTGAGGCTTGCCATCTGACGGGAGGAACCGAACCGCGGAGACGCGGAGGCGCGGAGACGCCACAGAGGAGGAGGGGCTGATCCCGTCGACTTATAAGCGCCCGAAGCGCGGACAAGGAACCCCCGTCTCTCCGGCATCCCAGGCCCTGCCAGCCTCTATGGCCGGGTCTACAGGAAATCGGCCAGCGTCGCCTTCTTGACCTTGTCGTTCTCGAAGAGGCTGGCGATGGCGTCCTGGGCCAGGTTGAGCCGTTCGAGGGTGTAGGCGTCGACGTTGTACTCGGCGGCCACCTTCTTGGCCACCTTGACGTACTTCTTCACGCTGGCCTCGTGGACGGTCATGGTCAGCGTGTTCTTGCACTTGGGGCAGCGTCCGGCCAAGGGGATCCGCCGGAACTTGCTGTTGCACTTGGCACAGCGGACCGTCTGCCGGCTGAAGGCCTTGAGGTTCCCGATGATGTCGGGCAGGAAATGGTCACAGATGACCCGGCTGGCCACGTCGGCCTCGTCCACGGCCCGGATCTTACGGCCAAGGCCGAGCTGGCCGTCCATCTTCTCCAGCATCGACCCGATGGTCTTGTAGGCCGACATCTCGGGCCCCTCGTCGATGCTGGCCGTGTCGTGGGTGAAGCCGATCTCGGTGTACTGCCGGTCGCCGCCCAGCCGGTCGGCCACCATCTCCAGCAGGTCCTCGACGTCCTTGGGCGAGGGGTTGTCCCGCGTGGCCTCGAAGAAGGCCCGTGGGTACCCGAACAGGGCATCGATGTTGTGAGCTTCCTTGTCGATCTCCTGCGGGTCGATGCGGGTGGAGAGCGTCAGCGGTGCATCCATCTGGCCGCCCCTTGTTCGTGGTAAATAATTTCGAGAGAAATTCAATAATCCATCTAGGAGAAGCATGATAGAATCTTCATCGCCGTCGCAATTGCGACGCTTGGCCGCGTGGAAGTAGGGATGCCCCCAGTGACCCTGGGCGCGCGTGGTGCCGATGATGCGGCACAGCACCCCGCCGCTGGTGTGCGGGGCCAGCCCGACGGCCAGGTGGCCGATCAGGTCCTCGGGGGTCTCAAGCTCGTAGTAGGGCTTGAGCCCGTAGAACCGGGTGAGCAGGTCGTCGGTGAACTCGGCCACCCGGGCCATGTACCCGAGCCCGTCCTCGTTGACGACGATGTCCTGGGGAGCAAGCTCCAGGAGTTGGTCGGGGCTGGTGAGCTCGTCGCCGTGGATGTCGTGGGTGTAGCCCAGCTCGCACAGGGTCTCGACCGGTGTGCCGATCTCCCGTGGGCGGAAGTGGGTCAGCGGCAGGTCGGTCATGTCGTACCGGCAGGTCCCATCCTTGAACACGGAGATGTCGTGGTGGGCCCTGAGCATCCCCTTCTCGATGGGTTCGGGGATCCGGCTCTCGGACATCAGGCCCTGGACGCCCTTGGTCCCGTCGGGTAGCTTGGGGAGCTGGAGGCGTTCGACGCCCTGCTCCACCAGCTCGCGGATGTGGACGACCCGGGATTTGGCTCGTGAGCCCTTGATCTCGGTGGTGATCTGGCAGCTCTTGCACGTCAGCGACAGGGTCTCGGTCCCGCACTGCGGGCAGTGGCGGGTGCCGACCTCGACCTGGCGGTGGCGCTGGCCACGGTCCTCGGAGCTGGTACCGATGGTGCCCTGCTCCTTGGCCTGCTTGACCAAGCGTTGGAGCCCGCCGGCCTTGCCCAGCGGGACCAGGGTGTGGACCGCGGGGCTCATGGCCCGCTCGGCGGCCTTCTCGGGCCGCCCCATCCGGGCACCGATCCGGCAGGGTGCCTTGGGTTCCAGGGCGACCCCGGAAAGCTGGGCGGCCAGGGCCAGCGGGTCCTCGAGGCTCGGGTCCGGGGTCCGGACCCGTTCGAGGCCGTCGGCGGTGGCCTGGAACCCGGCCCCGCGGACGACCGGCGCGGAGCATCGGTGGTCCAAGAGGAGGCGGTCGCCGTCCTCTGTGGCGCGCACCTCGTGGCAGGCACCCAGGCGTTCGAGCAGGTCCTTGATGTTGCCCTGGCGAGGCAGGGCCAAGCGGCCAGCCTCGAGGCTACCCTGGGCCACGGCCTCGGCCAACGAGGTGACCTCTCTGGTGGTCAGGTCGTGCCAGAGCAGGGTGAACCGGGGGTGCAGCGGGGTGCCGGTCTCCTCGGCGAAGGCGAAGGCCCGGGCGGCTTGCATGTCGGTGAGGGTCGGCGGCTGGTGCCCTGCATCCTCGACGACCAAGCGCCACCATTCCGGGCACCAGGCGGCTTGGGGCAGGGGTTTGTTGTTCTCGAGGAACTCGCCGAAGGGGACCAACATCTCCCCCATGTCCAAGATGCTGGTGACCCGGTCGCGGATCTTCAGGGCGTGCTCGCAGCCCTCGACCTCGATCACCGTGCCGTCCTCCAGGCGGACCACCGGCGGCTCGATGGTGTCGCACGGGGTAGCCACGGTGCCTTTGCCGGGGCGCTCGACCTTCATCTGGGTGCCCACGGCCAGGAAGTCGTCGACCAGGTGCAGGATGGCCGGGTGGACGGCCGTGCTGGCCAGTCCGGCGGTGCGGGCCCGCCCGTAGCGCAACCGGAACCCGCCGGGAGCCATCGGGTGACCGAAGACCGGACGGCCGGCGACCAGCTCGGTGACGTACTTCGGGTTGGGCTTGATCTTGGGGCCCTTGGCGCCGCCGTCCTCGTCGCCGCCGTCCTCGTCCTGCTTCTGGGCCTTGACGAAATCCTCCAGGAAGCCCCACCCCTCGAGGCCGAGCTTGTCGACGTGCTTGAGGATCTTGGGAGCCTTCAGGGTCATGCCCTCGGCCAAGACCAGGCAGGCACCGCCACGCAGAGCGTTGGTCTCGACCCGAGGCAGGTCCCGGTTGCCGCTGACCTCCTCCTGCTCGGTACCCTCGCCGTTGATCCCCACCGGGATGTTGGCCACGATGAGCTCGATCTCGTCGGGGCTGGGCGTGTACAGGTGGTTGGCGGCCTTCTTGTAGGCCGGGCTCTCCTCCTTGAACCGCTCGATCTCGCTACCGGTGGCCTTGTAGGCGCCCAGCCCCAGCTCGTGGCGGACGACATCGGCGATCAGCACCGACATGGCCTGCCCGGTGCCGCCGGCCGCCCGGATCGGACCGGCGAAGTAGATGTCGGCGTAGTCGGTGCCGTCGTCGTTGGTGCGGACCTTGACCTGGGCGACACCTTCCAGGGGCGCGACCAGGATGCCCTCGGTGAGGATGGCCAGGCCCGTCCGGATCGCCCCGTCCAGGGCGGCCTCGGGGCTGTCGTACTGGCAGAACGCCTCGGCGGCGACCTGCTTGCTGACGGTCAGGGCCAGCTCCTCGCGGCCCATGGTCTCGGAGAGATCCCGGATGCGCTGGGCCACGCCCTCGGGGCCGACCAGAGCCTCCACGCGGCTGGCCAGGTCCACGGCGAACGGGATCTCGGGCTCCTTCTCCGGGTCGTAGCCTCTCGAGCGGGCCTGCTTGGCCAGGTCGGAGCACCGGTGGGCTTCCTCGACCAACCGCTCGAAGTAGGGACCCATGGGGCCCACGCCGTCGCCCTCGATGGTGACGTCTTGTGCCCCGACGTCGTGGTCCTCGAGCTCGGCCGGATCGACGCTGGGCGCCTGGGTCTCCGGCGCGAAATAGCCGGTGCCCTTCACGGTGCGATCACCTTCTGGAGCGCGTGGCGCGGGTCGTCGGGGTTCTCGACCTGGATCCCGCCGGTGCCCTCCTCGTGGTCGAACAAGAAGGTCTGGACGCCCAGGGTGGACAGGTCGACCTTGAAGGCCTTGCAGGGGTCCGGCTGGAAGCCCATCATCCGCTGGTAGTCGGTCTGCTCCTGCCAGGTCGACGCGTTGATCAGGCGGGTGCCTCTGTACTCTCCGGTCTGGGCCGTGTGGACGTGGCCGGTGACGAACAGGTCGGGCACCCGGTCGATGCAGAGGTAGTCCCGGTGCTCCGGGGCCAGGGGCGTCTTGCCTCCGTAGATCGGGCAGAGGTGGCGCCGTCTGAGCATCTCGACCATGGTCTCGATGGGTTTGGAGATGCTGCAGTTGGTCAGGGCCTCGAAGTGGTCGATGAGGGAGACGCCGTGGTAGAAGAGGCCCTCGACGCCGTTGAAGCTGATGGTGCAGGGGTTGCCCAGGAACCGGACGTTGTCCGGGAACATCTCGGTGAGGCTCTCGGGGAAGGCCGGCTGGGGTTCGGCCGGCCGCACGGGGTCGTGGTTGCCCGGCAGGACGTAGATGGCCAGCTCGTCGGGGAGGCTGGCCAGGTCCTCGGCGCTGGCCTTGCACTGGTCGACGACGTTGCCGATGTGCAGCTCGTCCTCCTGGCCCGGGTAGATGCCGACACCCTCGACCAGGTCGCCGTTGACGACGAGGTAACGCACGTCGCCGCCGCCCGAGGGCACCTGGTCGTGCATCCAGTCGATGAAGCTCTGCCAGCCTTGGTCGAGGAACGTGTCGGCTCCGATGTGGACGTCGCTGACGACCATCAGCGACCCGGCACCGGGGTCCGTGGAGGGTTTGCGATCCAGGGGCAGGTCGGGCCGGACGATCTCGTCGATGATGATCAGGCCGTCACCGCCACGGCTGTTGCCCATCTTGCCGGTGATACCGACGACCTCGTCGAGCAGCAGGGTGTCGGCCAGCTCGATCAGACGGCCCTCGCTTTTCGGGGCAAGGGCTACGGCATCGCCGGTCTCGTCCTCGAGCTCGACGATGCGGTGGCCGTTCTTGGTCGTCTTGACGTCGTTGACGATGCCGATGACCTTGACGGGCTGACCGGCCTTGAGCCGGTTGATGGTGGTGGCACCGACCATCTCGCGCCGGCGGCGGAAGAGCCGGCGCATCCGGTTGTAGCGGTCGCGGAAGAGCTTGGTGAAGTCGTCGATGCTGCCCTCGCAGATCGAATCGCCGGTGACGTCGAGCAGGACCTTGACCGCCTCGGAGACCTGCTTGACCTCATCGCGGAACCCCCGGGGCTTGGGCGCCCCGTTGGCTTGGGCCGAGGGTGCCTGGCGGGCCTTGGGCTGGGTGGAGGGTTTCGGCGATCCACGGGTCCTGGGTTGGTCGGATCCCTCGGCCGTCGGCCCGTCGTCCTCAGCGGGATGATCGTCCTCGGTCGCCGGTTGGTCGGGGCTGGCCGGGGTCGCCGGCGGGTCGCTGCTCTCAGCGGCCGGTGTCTCATCGTCCTCCTGGGCCGGTTGCCCGGTCGGAGCGCTGGGTTCCTCGTCGGCTTCCGGGGCGGGCTCCGGTGGCTCGGGTTCGCGGTCGACCTCCTCGACCGGTTCGGGCTCCGGCAGCCGTTTGGGCTCGGGGATGTCCTCCCCCTCGGCATCTGTGAGGAAACGGGCCTGCTCGAGGGTGAGCACGAAGGGGACCTCTCTCCCCTTGCGCAGACCCTGCTTGAGCTTGCCCATGGGGTCGGAGAGCGAGGAGAGGTAATCCAAGGCCTCGGGCTGGATCAGCGCGCCCCTGTCGGCCAAGAACTTGACGATGGATTCGTGCATCCCGACCCCTCCTTCGCTGGTCCGCTGCACCAGGGCTCCGGTCTGGTGCCCACGGCCCGGCTGGTGGTCGGCCGAAGCAAGCGCTTCAGGGGGAAAAGCATTGGGGACGGTGGGGTCAACGTACCACCGCCAAGCCAGGAGGGATGCTTCCACTGGAGCCTGTGGAGGAATCGGTGTCCAGGGGAGCTGACAGGGCCGTTGGCGCTCTGGACCTCAGTCCATCTCGATGTCCACGCGATCGCTGGAGCCCGACCCCGTGTCCTCCCCCTCGGAGGGTGGCTCCTCTGACCCTTCGGGTGCCCCAGACCGGTCTTGGCCGGCCTCTTGGGTGATCAAGGTGGCCCCCTCTGGGTCAGGTGGCTCTGGCGGCGGGCCGCCCTGATCTGGCCCGTCGCCGCGGTTGCTGTACCGGTGGATAGCATAGTCGATGCCGACCGGCGCCAGGCCGACCACGCCCAGACCCACGAAAAGCATGGTCCAGAGGTCCTTGGGGGCGGCCATGCTACCCAGGGTCCAGTAATAGTCATGGTTGGCGACCTCGGCGTTCTTCAGCGGGCCGGTGAGGGCCAGCTTGATCAGGCCGAACCAGGGCAGCTCGGCCCGGGCCACGCCCTGGATCCACTCGGCGCGGACCGGCTCGGAGGGCAGCCGGGGGCTGCTCAGGCGTTGGTCGGCGGCGAAGTTGCCGACGACGTTGTCGCCCTTGGTGATGAACCCGGAGTGCTGGAAACGGCGGGGGCTCTTGATCCCCAGCTCGTCGATCTCGACCCCGTCGTCCCCGAACGTGCAGGTGCCCTGGCCGTCGGTGTCGAGGTCGCAGGACCTCGCGCTGTCGGGCTGGGCCCACTGGGGGGACCAGGTGACGGTGTAGGTGGCGTCGCCATCGGGCTGCTCCTGGCGGTCGACATAGGTCATCGCCCGGTGGATGATCGGTGTGCTGTCCCGCTGGCCGCGGGTGTAGTAGACGATGACCTCGCCCGACATCCCGTAGTGTTCCTCATCGCCGTCGGCGAAGGTCGTCACGTCCGAGGCACGTTGGATCTCCTTGACGAGGACGAGGTCGCCTGGGTCGATGGTCCCGATCCGGCCGAAGGGGACATCGGCGGCGCGGGTGGAACCGGGATCGCAGGTGGGTCCGGCCCGGCTGCCTGCGCAGTTGTACTCGTCGGGGTCGACGTGCATCATCGAGTTGGACTCCACCACGACCGGCGGCGGCCAGTTGCCGGTGTAGAGGTAGAGCCCTAGGAGGATACCACCCACGACCACGCCTGCGATCAACAGGTCACGCAGGTGGCCATCCTGGAGGTCCATAGCAACCGCCGGTGATGCAGCCGGTGCGGAAAACCGTTACCCCATCGGACGAGGGGCGCCGGGTCGGTCGGATCACTCCCGCTGACGGGGGCCCTGACCGCGGTCCCCCGCGTCCCGGGCTCCCTGGCGCGCCGATCGGGTGTCCTGCCAGATCTCCTCCAGGACCGAGAGCTCGCCGGTCACCGTCCGCTTGGGCTGGCTGAAGAAGTCCCGGGTCATGGTGACCAGGATCGGAGCGGTCACGAACGCGACGAGCTCGACCAGGAGCACGCCCCAGAGATCCAGGGGGGACACGACGTTGCCGATCCGTAGCCAGTAGGGGTGTTCCTGCATCTCGGCGTTCTTGATCGTCTGGCCGCTTAACGCGATCTTGAGCAACCCGATGCCCGGGATCTCGCCCTGGGCCTCGCCGACGACGCTGGCGGTCCGGATCGGTTGAGGGGCCAGCGGATCCTCGGTCGGGTTGGCTGGCTCCGACTGGTCGGCTCCCGGGTTCGAGGCGATGTTGTCGCCTTTGGTGATGAACCCCTCTTGGGTGAAGGCCTGGTCTCGGATGCCCAGCTCCTGGATGGTCACGCCGTCGGTCCCGAACGTGCACACGTAGGTCGGCGTCTGGACGCAGTCCCCCTGCTCATCCCAGTCCTCGCTCCAATAGACCCGGTACTGGATCCCGTCGCCGCTGGGCTCAATCGAGACGTAGGTCATCGCACGGTGGAGGATGGTCCGTTGCCGCTCGTCGACCTGGAGACGGAAGGCGATGACCTCGCCCTTCTCGCCGTAGTCGGCCTCGTCGTCGGCTTGAGCGTAGGTGGTCACGTCCTCCGGACCGTCGATCGTCTTGATCAGCACCAGGTCGCCGGGGTCCAGGGTGCCCAACCGACCGAAGCCGGTATCGTCATCCCGGGTGTCTCCCTGGCCGGAGAACCACTCGACCCGGTCGACGTGCATCATCGAGCCGGTCTCAACGGCGAACACCGGTGGCCAGACCCCAGAGTACGCGAACAAGAGGCCGAAGGCCGCACCGACCCCCAGGGCGATGTACAGGAAGTCGCGAACGTTCCCGCGCCGGGCCACGTCCGCCGGTGGACGACCGGGCACTTAAGCCCTCGTATGGGTCGCCGGTGAGAGGCAGGCGCGTGACAGGGCGACGCACCAAGCCGCCAGCTAAGGGTCGGGGTTGTAGAGAGGAAGAAGGGGATGAGAGGGGCGAAGAAGACGCCCTCGGAGAGTGGGAAAGAGGGTGACGGGGAGCCGTCCCGTCACCGGGTCACATCAACCGGGCTTGCCGGTCGGGGATGTGGTCGGAGACCGCCTCGATGGCCTGATCCTCGCAGAGGACGGCCTTGGTGCCGTCGACGGGGACGCTCATGTGGATCTCCTTGGTGCGCCCGTAGCGACCCTTGCTGATCACCTTGGCGTTGATCAGGCCGAGCATGTCCAGCTCGCTGATCAGGTCGGTGATCCGGCGCTGGGTGAGCACGTCGACCCCGGCCTTCTGGCAGATCTCCTTGTAGGTGTCGTAGACTTCGCCGGTGATCAGGCCGGAGCGACGCCCCTGCTTGGGCTTGGTGTGCTCCTCGCCCAAGAGGATGGCCAGCAGCAGGACCTTGGACTGCATCGGCAGGGTCCGGACGACCTCGGTGATGCGATCCATCTCGATCTTGCTCTGGGCCTTGCGGACGTGGGCCTCGTAGACGGCCCCGTCCCCTTCCCGCTCTGACAGCTCGCCGGCCACGCGGAGCAGATCCAGGGCCCGGCGTGCATCCCCATGCTCCTGGGCGGCGAAGGCCGAGCAGAGCGGGATCACCTCGTCGTCGAGCTTCCCGTCGACGAAGGCCATGCCAGCCCGCTGCTCGAGGATGTCGCCCAGCTGGTCGGCGTTGTAGGGCGGGAAGATGATCTCCTCTTCCCCCAGGGACGAGCGGACCCGCGGGTCCAGGAAGTCTGTGAACCTCAGGTCGTTGCTGATACCGATCAGGCTGACCTTGGCCGTCTCCAGCTCCTCGTTGATCCGACAGAGGTTGTAGAGGAGACCGTCGCCGTCCTTGAAGACGAGGTTGTCCACCTCGTCGAGGATGATGATGACGACGCTCCCCTCGGTGTCCTCGATGCGGTCACGGAGCTTGCTGTAGACCTCGTCGGTCGGCCAGCCGGTGAACGGGACACGTTCGTTCCACTCGGTGATGAGGTGGTTGGTGATCTGCGTGAGCACGCGGTACTGGGTATCGACGACCTCGCAGTTCACGTAGATGTAGTGGATCGGCACCCCCCGTTCCTGGCCGGTCTTGACCAGCTCGTTGCCGACGTATTTGCATGATGCTGTCTTCCCTGTGCCCGTCTTGCCGTAGATGAAGACGTTGGACGGCGTCTCCCCTCGAGCTGCCGCCACCAGGACAGATGCCAACTGTTGGATCTGTTGGTCGCGATGAGGCAGCTCGTCCGGCGTGTAGGACGGGCGCAGGACCTCTCGATTTGTGAAGATCGGTTCCTTCTCCAGGAACGGATCGAACAGGCGTTCCCCTGACAGAGTAGTCACTCCTCCTAGCGATTCGTCGCGCTGTCGCTCCCCGTTGTCGTGTCCCCACAGGTCCCCAATCGTTGTTCCGTGGGACGGGTTCGGCGCGTAGGAGGGCCACACCCCCCATCGCACATAAGGGTTTCGCGCAGAAGCTTCGAGATTTGTTCGGACTTCGAGGACCCCTCTATTTCCACTGGAACTCACGATAAAAATGGGTAGGCGCCGTCGCCCGTTTATAAATCTGGTAGACATGTCAAACTTATGGTCGTGGTTGCAGTGGAAGGAGGGGGCCGATCAGAAGGATGGGACCTAGAACGCAAGGAAAAAATGGATCGAGAAAGAAACAGAAAATATTCGGAGGTTCCAAGGTCGTCGACAAGAGGGACTTGTCGTCAGCTTCGGCCACCAGGAGGGAGTTTATACCTGCGGAGGGAACATTCTAGGTCGGAAGCAATGGGCCGCCATGTTGTGATCTGCGCCATCAACCAGGACCTCACCGAGATGCGCGACCTAGTTTCCTCCCTTGGGCATGTCGTGGTGGAGGTGGTCGTCCAGAACCGGGCCCACCCAGACCCGAACACGTTCCTCGGTTCGGGCAAGATCGGTAGCTTGGGCGAGGCGCTGGCGGCCGATGGCCCAGACGGTATCGATGCCGATCTCGTGGTGGTCGCAGGGGACCTGGAGCCCTCCCAGGTGCTTCGCCTGGAAGGCGCGCTGGACGTCGAGGTCTACGACCGCGCCCGGCTCGTGCTGGAGATCTTCCGGGATCGTGCCAACAGCGAGGAAGCCCAGCTGCAGGTCGAGCTGGCCGAGCTGACCTACGAGCTTCCGTTGCTCCGCGAGGCGATCCACCAGGCCAAGACCGGTGAGCGTCCGGGGTTCCTGGCCGGCGGTGCCACCGCCTACGAGAACCAGATCCAGCATGTCCGCCGGCGGATGAACAAGATTCAGGACGAGCTCGAGCAGGTCAAGGATCAGCGGGCCGTGCGGCGCAAGCACCGCCGTCGCGGCGGGCTCTGGCAGGTCTCCCTGGCCGGCTACACCAACGCCGGCAAGTCGACCTTGCTCAACCGGCTGACCTCTGAGCGCATGGTCGCCGAGAACCGGCTCTTCTCCACGTTGGAGACACGGACACGGCGCATCGACATGGGGCACAGCGGCAAAAGCCAGGTCCTGGTGACCGACACCGTCGGGTTCATCGACGACCTGCCGCCCTGGCTGATCGAGGCCTTCCACGCGACCCTCGAGGAGATCGCCTTCGCCGATCTGGTGTTGCTCATCGTCGACGGCTCCGAGCCGCTCGAGGAGGTCGAGCACAAGGTCGAGACCAGCTTGGAGATCCTGCGTGGCTTCCTGGCCGACCGGGACCGCACCGAGCTGGCCAACAACCTCTTCCTCGTCTTCAACAAGATCGACCAGGCCCCCGAGGACCGGGACTTCGCCGAGCTGGCCGAAGAATGGGGGTTCGCCGACCGGTGGTCGTCGATCTCCGCCAAGAGCGGCAGGGGCGTCGAGAAGCTGGTGGCCCGCATGCGCCGGGCCATCCCAGACCGCACGATCATCTCGGTCCAGCTCCCGTACTCCGGCGAGACCTACGCCCTGATCGACCACCTGGATGCCATCGGGGAGCTCGAGCTGGTCCAGGAAGATGGTCAGGTCTCGGCCCGTGCAGCGGTCCCGAAGAACGAGGTCGAGAAGGTCCGCAAGGATGTCGAGGGGCTGGGCGGCCGGATGGTCGTCGTGTGATGGCAGCCGGGCTCAGTTCCCGCGGTGGAGGCGTTCGGCCAACGAGTGGGGCAACCCGGCCTCCCGGATGGCCTCGGCGGCAGCCTCGATGTCGTAGCTGACACGCCGGTGCTCGGCGGTCATCGCCTCTGTGTCGATGACGCACCAGCACGCTCGAGGATCGCCGTCGCGAGGTTGGCCCACCGAGCCGGCGTTGACGACCAGGAGCTCGTCGAGCTCGCGGACGAAGGGCACGTGGGTGTGCCCCATGGCCACGGCCTTGGCGTCACCCACGCTGGGGTGGCGCACGATGTCCTCGAGGGCCTCCGGGTGGGTATCCGGGAAGACGTACTCGCTGATCGGAGCCCTCGGTGAGCCGTGGACCAGATGCACGGTGGCCACCTCAGCCTGGAGCGGCAGGCCCGAGAGGTAGGCGATCGAGGGTTTGTCCAGCTGGCGTCGGCTGTGCTCGACGCCGGCCCGAGCGGCCGGGTTGAACCAGGCTTCGCCACCGTGGATGACGGCTTTGTCGTGGTTCCCGAGGACCGCGGCCTCGCAGCGATCCGAGACGATATCCACGCAGGCGTGGGGGAAGGCGTTGTACCCCACGACATCGCCCAGGAACACCATCCGGTCGGGGTCGACGCTGTCGATATCCTCGAGCACTGCCTCTAGGGCGTGGAGGTTCGAGTGCACGTCGGACAAGAGCCCTATGAGCACGGGGGTCCAGGCGGCTCGTCCTTTTTAAAGGGGACGGTGGCGCAACCCCACAGCTGGAGCGGTAGACAGAGAGAACGGCCGGGCCAGCGGGAGATCCGCTGGCCGTCGGGGTCCAGGGCCGGCTGAGGGTGGGCCTGGCGGCGAGCCAGCCTGGTCGGTCGGTGGGCTGACGCCGGCTTGGGCCTTGCTGGACCTGACGGTCAGACGACCGCCAGGCTAGCGCGGCCGAGCCGTGCTAGCTGGAGCCCTTCGTGCGGGTGCCGGCCTGGCCCTTCTTGCCCTGGAAACGGGCGCTGTCCAGGTCGAGGTCGAAGTCCTCGTCCTTGGCCTCGGCCGCATCGAACGACGCACCGAGGTCGAGCTCGACCTCGTCGTCGTCCTCTTGCTTCTTCTTTTTCTTCAGTTTCCTACTCATATCACATCACCTCGTTCGTCGCTTCGTAAGGATCCAGCAGACGGAGCCGCTCGGTGCCGCCGTCCTCGGTGAGGACGCGGACCTCGCTCCAGTCCGCCGTCGTGACCTCGTAAGTGTTCAGGATGTCGGTGCGGACGGCCGCCCTGGTCTCCGGGGGGCCTTCCATGGCCGCTTGGATCTCGTCGTCGTCGACCAGCCGATCGGTCAAGCCCTCGCGGGTCCGCCGGCCGTACAGGCTGCGGCCCTCGTTGAGCTCGGAGTACTGCTTGCAGGCCGCCAGCTCGACGAACTCCTCGCGGCCCTTGATGTCCTTCTGGCGCTCGATCTCCCGCAGGCGGGCCACCCACTCGATCCGGCGGGCCAGGTTCTTGGTGTTGAAGTTGCCGTCGAGCTCGTCGAGGACCTCCTCCCACATCCGTAGACCCCGCTTCTCCTCCTTGGTCTCGACGAGCTGCTCGACCTTCTCGAGGTAGTAGCGTTGGATCTCCATCGGGGTGACCGTGTCGCCGCCCTTGGTCGTGAAGGACCACTTCTCGGGCTCGGGGTGCTCGACGTTCTCCCACATGTCCTCCAGCGGGTTCTTGAGCTCCGGGGGGTCCTCGATGAGGCCCTCGTGGGTGGCCTCCAGGATCCCTTGGGTGGCGAAGTGGCGAAGGAAGATGGCTGGTTCGCTGAGGATCGCATCGCCGATGATGACGTGCAGGCGGCGGAACCGCTCGGGGTCGGCGTGCGGCTCGTCGCGGGTGTGCAGGATGCCCGTGTTGGACAGGTTGCCCCCCGAGATGAGCTGGCTGGTCAGGTAGGCGCAGGGCGACAGGACGTACTGGTGGTCGATGAAGTCGCCAGCCCCCGTGTAGATCATCCTGGTGACCAGATGGGGGACGAGGGTCTTCATGTAGGTGTCCGGGAAGTCGATCTCCCGAGGCACGCAGTAGTTCTCGTGGGACCCGTAGCTGACCCCATCGGGGTCGGTGTTGTTCTTGTACGCGTCGATCTTGACGTTGTGTGCCTCTTCCAGGTTGAGGCGCACGGTGTCCACGATCCGCTCGCCGGCCTTCTCGTAGAGCACGACCTCGCGCGGTGTGAGCACCTCGCTGGTGGCGATCTCCAGATGGCCGACATCGAAGTAGGCCCGGCTCCCGTTCTGGAGGAACTCCCCCTCGGCAGCCAGGTTGGAACGCCAGATCAGGTCCAAGGCCAGTCGATGAGGATCGATGCCTCTGGGGTTGAGCTTCTCCGAGTACAGCGTGTACTCGTGCTCGGTCCCTTGGATCATCTTCTTCATAGCATCGACCTCGGGTTGGTGGGTTCTATCCTGCGTCCACGATCATCGTTGCTGGCGTCGGGGGCTGCGACCGCTACGGGGCTCGCTGGAGGTCTGACCCGGCTCAGCGGCCACGGTGAAGTCGGCGAACTCGGCCGGCTTGACGACCTGGAGCAGGCTGTTGACGGTCTGGTTGTCCTCGTTGAGTTGGAAGAAGCGGGAGTTCCCCAGGGTCCGGGTCTCCTCGACGATGTCCTTGTCGGTGAAGTCATCGAGGACCTTGTACACGGTAGGGCGAGCGACGTCGGCGCCCCGGGAGATCTCCATGATCGTATGGTCGCGGTCGAGCTCCTCAGCCAGGAAGTCGAAGACCTTGGCGTGTGGCGCTCCACCGAACAGGTCTGTAAACATCTTTTACACCGCTGTGCCTATGTTGTACGTACTTGTATTTGTATCTTGCGTTCCTGTTCAAAAGGGACAGGTGGCGGAGGGCCCAGAAGGACCCCATCCGAGCTCGCGCGAAGGCGCTGAGGACCGTAGAAGGGTTGGAGGGCGGATGCCGGTGGCAACGGGGAACCAGCCCAGATCCAACCTGGGCTCTATGCACCCCGTGGGGTGGGTCCCAGCTCTGTGGCCCCGTCGTGCTCTACGGCTCTGTGGCCCGGTCCGATCCCCGGAGGGGAAAGGCTATCCCCCAGGCCCCCTGTTCGAGGCTCCGGTGACCCGGAACAAGGAGCGGGTCCGCGATTTCATGACCCGCCGAGTCGTCTCGCTCCCCCCTGACATCACGGTGGACCAGGCCATCGAGCGGATCATCGAGGAGGGGCACGTGGGGTTGCCGGTGGCCGACGGTCGCCAGCTAATCGGCTTCCTCACCCCCAAGGAGCTGTTGCGTCACCTCGACCAGCGCGACACCGAGATCCAGGACATCATCGCGCCCGGGACCGTGGTCGCTCACCCCGACATGACGTTGGACGACGCTGCCCGCATCCTCTTCCGGATGGGGGTCAAGGAGCTGCCCGTGGTCGACGACGATGGCGGGATGGTCGGGGTCGTCTCCACGACCGACATCATCCGAAGCCACATCGAACGGGTCACCCCCTCGAAGATGCAGAAGCTCTGCCAGACCCTGGAGAACCTCTACGATGTCAACATCGAGGTCGTCCAGAAACCCATCCCGATCGACGACCTGATGCCCACCCAGAAGCGCATCTACGGGGACGAGCTGGAAGGCCGCCGCCTGGAGCTCATCCGCGGCCTGGCCGAGCCGATCCTGGTCATCGACAAGGAGCCCAACGACATCCTGGTCGACGGCCACCACCGTGTCATCGCTGCCCGCCGGATGGGGAAGGCCAACCTGGATGCCTACGTCCTCAAGCTCGACCGGAACATCGAGCTCGGTCTCGAGCGTAACGCACGAACAGCCGGGCTGGAGACCCTGGACGACGTGGAGATCAGCGACGAAGGCCAGCACCCCTTGGTCGAGGTCACCACCCGCTTCCTGGCCGCCGACACGCCTCAGACCCGCTCGGTCCCGCTGGCCGAAGAGGACGAGGAAGAGAAGGCCGCATGACACGTCGAGACCCTTGAGGCGTAACCGATCCATCCAAGCGATCACCGCCGAGCTGAGGCGTCGTGGGTCGCCGGTGCATGATGCGTGGACGTTCAGGTATGCCTGCATCCCGAGAGCCCACAGCGGCCGGGCCGTGTAGAAGGACCCTCGCGGCGGCCGCCAGGGGACGAGGGCTCCACGAAGGAGCTGATCCGGTGGTCCGTGCCGGCCGGAGCCGACCAGACGGCCGGCAGCCGGCCCATACGGCGCGGCTGGCCCCTGTTCCTCTTTCGTGGGGTTCCTCTTTGCAGGGGCCAGGCGACCGAGATGGGCCAGCGAAGAGGAAGGTCCGTGGCAAGCTTTAAGGTCCACGCCGGCAAACGATGGTCCGTGAGGCGGCTTCCGCCGCCGTGCGACCGGGAGTGACCGGAGATCGCCTCCAAGCCTCCCAACAGCCTCCCAAGCTCAGCCTCCCGATGCGTCTTGGGTCGCTCTCGGTCGCCTATCCTTCTCCACCCCTACCTGTGGTCAACGGGCCTACCTATAGGCTATTAAGGACCCTGCTCTGTTGTGTGGGATGTGTCTGGCCGAAGCTCGCTCCTGTTCGCCTACGGGACCCTCCGGAAGGGCGAGCCCATGCATCATCTGATCGAGAACGCCCGGTTCATGGGGGAGCGTGAGGTCGATGGGATCGACCTCCACGGGACCCCCTACGATTTCCCTGCTGCCATCCGTGGCCGCGGCCGTGTCCGGGGGGAGGTCTACGAGATCCCCCGCAAGACCCTAGAGCAGGTCGACCAAGCCGACGGTGTCCCGGATCTGTTCACCCGCGAGCGTGTGGGTGGGTACTGGGTCTACCTCTGGGCCCGGGACGAAGACGAGCTTATCTGAACCAGCGCCCGGAACGGCCCCTGGGGGCCAGGATGAGCGCCGTGGCGATCACCGCTCCCAGCGTCAGCCAGGCGCCGGGTCCGGGCGTGGACTGCTCGAGCTCACCGAACCCGTGGACCGCGGTCCCCTCCAAGGGGCCCTCCTGGAGCACGAAGACGAGGTAGCCGTGGTCATCGGGCAACCCGACGCCCTGATCCAGGTCGGCCAAGGCCACGCCCTCACCCTGTCGGAAGGTGACCTCGGCGGGACCCAGGCGCGAGACACCATCGGTCTTGACGGCGAACACGTCCACGCCCTGGGCCACAAGAGGGACCTGGCGACCGACGGCAGGGAACACGAGGGTCTCGACGGTATCGTCAGCCGTCACCGCGGCACCAAGCCCGAGGTCACCGGGCGGGGTCACGGTCACGTTCCGATCCACCGACAGGCGCCCCGCGTCGAACCGTTGGTCCTCCCGGAACCGCCACTGGAGCTCAAGGCTGAGGTTGGCTGCCGGCCCAGGGGCCAACCGCGTCTGTTGGTCGGCCCCCGGCAAGAGGGTCACGCGGACCGGGGTGCCGGAGGATAGCTCGGGGTCGGTCTCGGACAGGTCTCCGGCGCGCAGGGCCCGCTCGCCCACGGTCAAACGGGCCAGCCGGAGGTCGACCGTCTGGTTGGCCTGCTGGAGCTCGGCTTCGACGCCTGTGATCTCCACGGTCGCGTCAGGATCGATGGTCACCGTGCCGTCGACCACGACCATCGTTGGCAACCCGTCGACGATCTGGACAGGGCCTTGGTGGACCGTGATCCCGGGATCCCAGGTCAGCTCGAGCTGCTCGCGCTCGAGGTCACTGAGGCACCCAGCCACGCTGGGCCCGACGAGCAGGGCGATCAGGACCCATACCAGGGTTCTCTGGCCCACGGGCGTGGCAAGACCTTCCCACACATGACGCCTCCGGTCCAGCGGGCCAGCCAGGGGCCCTAAGGCTAAGACCTGGGCCCCGTTTGCCCTCCCATGGGCGTCGACCTTGGGTCCCTGATCCCAGCCGAACCGGTGCGGCTTCGCGAGCTCGATGGCAAGGTCCTCTTCTTCGATGGGAACAACGCGCTCTACCAGTTCCTGGCCATCATCCGGCAACCCGACGGCACCCCGCTGAAAGACCAGCAAGGCCGGGTGACCAGCCACCTGGCCGGGTTGATCTACCGGACGGCCAACCTGGTCGAGGCGGGCATCCTACCGGTCTTCATCTGGGATGGGAAGCCCGACGAGCGCAAGGCCGAGACCCTGGACGAGCGCCGGGAGCGCCGGGACCAGGCCGCCGAGCAGGCAAAGCAGGCCCGCGCCGAGGGGGACCTGGAGCGTGCCCGGACCAAGGCGATGCAAAGCTCTCGTCTCTCTTCGACCATGATCGAGCAGGCCGACGAACTGCTCGGTCTGCTCGGCGTGCCGACCCTCCAGGCGCCAAGCGAGGGGGAGGCCCAGGCGGCCAAGGCCGTCACCGACGGCCACGGTTTCGCTTCGGTCAGCCAGGACTTCGACTCCCTTCTGTTCGGCACCCCCCGGCTGATCCGCAACCTGGGCGTCCGCCAGCGCCGCAAGGTCCCCGGCAAGGACGAGTACGTCGAGGTCAAGCCCGAGATCCTCCGACTGGACCAGGTCCTCGAGACCCTGGAGGTCACCCACGAGCAACTGGTGGCCATCGGGGTGTTGATGGGGACCGACTACAACGACGGCATCCACGGTGTCGGCCCGAAGACAGCGCTCGAGGCGATCCGGGAGCACGGGGCCTTGGAAGCCGCCGCCAGCCAGCTGGGTGGGGACGTGGCCGAGATGGCTACCGTGGCTGAGATCTTCCTGGACCCCGTCGTCGAAGGGATCGGTGACCTCTCCTGGGGTCCGGTGGATCAGCAAGGAGCCATCAACTACCTCGTCGACGAGTTCGGGTTCTCCAAGGATCGGGTCGCCAAAGCGGCTGACCGCTACAGCCGGCTCGACCAGGCCACCCGTCAGGGCAGCCTGACCGACTTCTTCTGACCAGCTGGCCCCGAAGGAAAACGTAACGGACAAGTAGGTCCCCGGTCTGATAGATGGCACAGGGATGGGATCATGAAGCTCCTTGCAACCGAACTCAAAGGGAAGACCGTGATGAGCGATGACGGTCTGATGCTGGGCCGTCTGCGCAACCTCGAACTGAGCAAAGCCACCGGTGAGCTGACCAACGTGCTCATCGAACCTTCCGGTGACGTGGACCCACGCCTCTTCGAACGGGACGATCGGGGCTACCTGATCTTCCCCTTCCAGAACGTCAAGGCGGTCCGAGACGTCATCATCATGAACACAGCCCGATAACCGGGCTGGATCACGACCCCGTTTCTTCTTTCTTCTCTCTGGCGTGGACAGCTTGGCGGATACCTCACCCTCCCACCACCCCTCTGTTTCCACTGCGAGGATGATGACAGGGGTAGAGGTCCGAAACGGGTTCTCGTCCGCATCGATACGAATCGATACGCTCAAGTACAACAAGTCAACGTAGAGAGCGAGGACTATTTCTCCACATAGAAAGAGAGATACTCCACCATTTCTCCTATCTCTCTGGTGACTAGAGCAAGGTCGACAGTGGAAACCTGAGAGCCATCAACGTTCTCTTCCATCCACCACTAATCGTGTTGAGCGTCGGTGACGCGGTGCGTGTTGACCTTTGTCTTCCACAGCGCCCAGCCGGCCATCGAGCGGTGACCGCCGCTCGGGAAGAAGGGGTTTTAGGCGGCTGGCGACTAAACACACAACAGGTGACCCCTCGTGCCTACCTCCACCATCGCTCGGGATGGTCAGGTCTTCCGATCGGGTGATTCCACCGTCTTGTTCGCGTGCAGTGGAAATGGTGGGGTGGTGGGAGGGTGGTGAAAGTACCGGGCAGCGGTGGTGGGTTGGAGGGCCGTTGGGCGTCCTTGCTCGACCGTTTGGAGCAAGGAGGCCGGCTCCAGACACCTGGGATCCGCCGGGCGATGGAAGCGCTGCCCCGTTGGCGGTTCGTCGGGTCCGAACCTACCCGCGATACGATCGAGGCTTCCTTCAGGGATGCTCCGTTGCCGATCGACCAGGATCAAACGATCTCGGCCCCCCACATGGTCGCCATCCTGCTTGAGGAGGGTCAGCTGAGCCCAGGCGACCGGTGCTTGGAGGTCGGGGCAGGGTCCGGCTGGCTGGCCGGCCTGTTGGCCCACGTCGTCGGTCCCGACGGCTACGTGGTGGCCATGGAGGTCCGTCCAGAACTGGCCGAGATGGCGCGGAGCAACCTCACCGGTCTGCCCGTGGAGGACCGGGTGAAGATCGTCGTCGGCGACGGCAGCCTTGGCTACCCCGAAGGGGGTCCGTACGACACCATCATCGTCTCGGCGGCGGGGCCCTCGATCCCCGATCCTCTGGTCGACCAGCTCTCCCTGGGTGGTCGCCTGGTCATCCCTGTCGGGGAGCGTGGGCATCAGCGCCTTTTCGTGGTCAGCAAGACCAGCGAGGGGGTCGAGCGATCGGATCGGGGAGGCTGTGCCTTCGTCCCGCTGATCGGGGAGCACGGGTTCTGATCCACCGGTCCATGGCCGGCGGTCCAGAAGGTTGGTTCACTCTTCGGAACGGAAGGGCGAGAAGTCCATGCTGATCTCGCCGCCAGCCTCGATGGCGGCCTGGCGGGCATGCAAGAAGAGTAGGTCCGAGAGGCGGTTGAGGTAGACTCGGACCACATCGCGCACAGGGCCCGTCTGGCTCTCGTGGAGCTCGATCGTCCGGCGCTCGACGCGGCGGCAGACCGTCCTGGCCAGATGGAGCCGTGCGGCACGCTCGCCCCCGCCGGGCAACACGAAGGCCTTGAGCTCCGGTAGCTCGGCCTCCAGCCGGTCGACGTGGGTCTGGTCGATCCGGGTGGCACCGCCGCCGGGGGTGGCCAGCTCGGCTCCGATGGCGAACAGCTCGGTCTGGATCCGTTCCAGCCAGCGGTCTTGACCCTCGTCCAGGCGCGCCCGGACGAGGCCGAGGACGGCGTTGAGCTCGTCGACGGCTCCATAGGCCTCGACCGCGGTGTGGCGCTTGCTGACCCGTTGACCCCCGAACAAGGAGGTCTCACCCTCGTCTCCACCGCCTGTTGCGATCCGGCTCATGGTCGGCAACCGCCAACCAACCCAAGGACCACCAGGTGAAAAAACGAGCGGGACCAACCCCAGCCTAGTCTGACCAGGGAGGACCCGGTAAGCATCGAGGATAAGATCCTCCTTTCACGGGGGGTCTGGCTCGGTCAACGCATCGCCCAGCTCGTCCGCGATCTCGTCCGGTACCCAGGCGTAGGGTCGACCAAGCGCGTCCTCAAGCTTGGGGTGGAGCTGGGAGGCGAGGTGCCGGATGCCCTCGAGCAACCGAGGCCCCGGTCGCCCGTAGAGCTCCTCGGGCATCTCGAGGATCCGGTGGGCCTGGGCGGCGGCCAACGTGGGCGCCTCGGGCGTGATCCCCACCAGGTGGAAGAGCGCGACGGTG
>CAZBKU010000012.1:22340-25214 GCA_964492585.1 uncultured Thermoplasmatales archaeon
CCTCGCGCTTGGTGAACCGCTCGGCGCTTTGCACGGCCTGGAGGGAGCCCTGCCAGCAGAGGGCCACGGTGTCGGGGTCGTGCTCGGCGATCTCTTCCAGGGTGACCTTGGGGCTCTCCTCCTCCCGGGCCGCCAGGATGTTGACCCCACCGGCGCGGGCGATCACCTCGGTCATCCACCCAGGTCCACCGGCGGCGATCGTGGGCTTCGGCCACCACTCCCAGTAGACCCTGGAACCCTCCAGCCCGGTGGTGAGGTCGTCCAACCGGTCGAGCTCGGCCTCCATGGCCGTGACCAGGGCATCGGCTCGGGTCTCCGCGTCGACGGCCTGGCCGACCCGGTGGATATCCTCGACGACCTCGTCGAGGGTCTTGGGGGCCAGGGTGAGGTGCGGCAGGTCGGCCTGGTCCAACCCGTCGACGACGGCGTCCTGGCCGGGGACCGACAGCGAGGCCAGGACCAGGTCCGGGTCCAAGGCTTCGACGGCGTCGATGTCGATATGGAGGTCGGGACCCACCTGCGCGAGGTCCTGGACGGCCGGGGGCCAATCGCTCCAGTCGTCCACGCCGACCAGGTCCTGGAGATGGCCGAGGAAGGCCACGATCTCCGTGTTGGACGGCGTCAGCGAGACCACGCGCAGCTCAGGGTCACCTCGACCGTGTGTTAGGACCCACCCGCCAAAAGCTCCCTCGGTCGGGGTCGCCCGCGATGGCTGGGAGCCGGCGCTGGAGGTCCGATGCAGGGTCCAAGGAGACGTCTAGGGGTCCAAACGGCCCTTTCGTTCAACGACCATCACCAATATGGTTATAAGGGCCCTAGCAAGAGCTAGACCCGTGCTCCCCTGTTACGAACCGCTGGACAAGGGATCCGCGCTCCTCGGCATGGAGTGGATCCGCCAGACGGGGGAGTGGCCGCTGTTCCGACACGTCTTCGACGTCGAACGGGACGCGGGTCTTGTTGTGGACGTCGACCCCCTTGGGAACGCTCAAGCTTACGCTGTGGGCTACTTCGTTGCTGGGGGAGACGTGGGGGAGCGGTTCCTTCCGCTGTAGGTAGATCCTGAAGAGCAGGAACGTCCCAGCCAAGCCCCAGCCCAGGCCCCAGCCCGCCACGACATCGGTGGGCCAGTGCTCGCCTAGGACCAGGCGGGTGATCCCGACGACCAAGGCGACCCCGATGGCCACCCCCTCGGCCCAGGGTCGGACCTTGCGTCGCTCCTCGAAGAGCAAGACCGCCAGCAGCATCAGGACCATGGCGGTGCCCGTGGCGTGTCCCGACGGGAAGGCCAGAGAGGCCTCGGGTCCAGCCAGGGCCGGGCGGGGTCGGGCGAAGAGGAGCTTCAACCCTTGGACGATCACGACCTCGGTGGCCCCGGCCAGGGCTAGCAGGCCGGCGCTGAGGTAGGATCGACGCACGAGGAGGATCAGGATGCCTAGGAGCGTGATCGCCGCCAGCACGATCCGGTCCCCCAGGTGGGTGACCAGGCCGGAGACGGTGTGGAGGGGGCCTTGGTGGGGGATGACGTCCAGGAGCGGGCCATCCAGGGCCTGGATCGGTCCCTGACCGACCCGGTCGATGACCAACAGGAGGAAGACGGCGTAGCCCACTGCAGCCAGCAAGCGCGGGCCGAGGTCGGCCCGCTCGACCATCGGGCCCGGGATCCGAGAGGGACCCCCGGCGGCCGGATCTGGGTCGGGCGAGCTCGTGTGGGCCATCGAGCCTCGAAGGCCCGGCCCCTTTCTTACCTTCCCCGTTCCATCCGCGTTCGAGCGCGGCCCCGACACCAGGCAAGTTCGATGCTGTATCTGACGGACCCTCTCTGGCAATGACTAAATACATAGGTGGGCAACGCCGATTCCCGGTTGTGTGGACGGAAGGGAGCAGGTCCTCTCCGCCTGCAACGCAAACCTTAACCCATCGAGGCCGGACAGTCCCTCCACGAGGTACGTCTGCCGGACACGCCACCAGGGGATCTCATGGTACCGGATAACCGCGACATCGACAAAGGCATCGGCGAGCTCGAGGCCGCCAAGCGACGGGTCAAGCGCATGCTCCAGGAGGGCGACCTGTCCAAGGAGCAGACCCAGGACCTGGAGCGGACCCTCGAGCAGCTTGAAGACCAACAGGCCAAGCTCGACTCGACCGAGCGGGAGCTCCAGTCCCGTGATGAGATGGTCCAGGAGCTTCAAGCTCGCGTGGACGCCTACGAGGAGAAGTTCGACGAGATCAAGGAACCCCCGCTCCTCTACGGCCACGTCTTGAGGGTCCACGGCGAGGACCTGGCCGACCACGAGATCAGCGTGGCCCACAGCAACCAGATCCTCAAGGTCACCACCGGCATGGTCGAGAAGAGCGAGATCCGGCAAGGCCAGTACGTCTGGCTCCATCCCAAGTCGTACGCTGTCATCGGGACCTCCTCCCAGTTCGAGGAGGGTCTGGTGGGCAAGATCCAGGATATCATCGGGGACAAGCTGGTGGTCACGCTGGGGGACGGCTTCGAGAAGAAGATCATCCCCTGGGATCCCGAGCTTGGCGACGAGGTCAAGATCGGGTACGAGGTCAGCCTGCTGCCCCCGACCTACGAGCTCCTGGAGCTGCGTCCCTCCAACGAGATCCGGGACATGTTCCTGGGCGAGAAGCCGGGCGTCGACTACGACGACGTCGGGGGTCTCGACGAGGTCATCGAGCGTCTGCGCGACGTGGTCGAGCTCCCGTACAAGGAGCCCGAGCTCTTCGAGCACGCCAAGCTCTCGGCCCCCCGGGGCGTGATGCTCTACGGGCCGCCCGGGTGCGGTAAGACGCTGTTGGCCAAGGCGCTGGCCACCGAGAACGACATGACGTTCTTCAACGTCAGCGTGGCCGACATCATGTCCA
>CAZBKU010000013.1:0-13633 GCA_964492585.1 uncultured Thermoplasmatales archaeon
CTCAAGCGCGTCAGCACCGCCATCTGGCGGTGCCGCAAGTGCGATCACAAGTTCGCCGGCGGGGCCTACGTGCCATCCACCGGTGTCCGTGATCGTCGCACCCAAGAGGTCAAGCTCGAAGCCTCGGAGGTCGAGATCGAGGTCGCCCAAGAGGCCCTCGAAGAGGTCGAGGAACCCGAGGAGGCCGAGGTCACCGCCGAGGACATCGAGGGCGCCATCGAGGAGCCCGACGAGGCCCCAGATGAGCCCGAGGACACCGGAGCCGACGCTCCCAAGAGCGTCGAGGATCTGGTCGACGAGCTACCTGACGAAGGTGAGTGACCCATGTACACATGCGGAGGATGCGGACGGACGGTGGAGTTCGACACGAACAACCTGGGCGCCCGCTGCACCTACTGCAACAAGAAGGTGTTCTACAAGGAGCGCCCGACCGTCGCCAAGCATCTCGACGCCCGCTGACGGGGCGCCCGATCGCCGGATGGAACCTTGACAGGGGACAGCCGGAGATGCTGATGTCGTCGCCCCACGTAGGGGCAACCCTTTTCCCACGGCCCCCGATAGGGGGCCCGTGCCCCGTATCAGGCTCCAGGCCACCGTCTCGGGCGACCCCGAGGACCTGGAGACCCTGGAAGGTGCCCTTGGCCCTGAGATGGTCGACGGGCTCCCCGGTGTCGAGGTCGTGCTCGACCAGCAGACACCGGAGACCGTCAAGCTGACCATGTCAGGCGACCGGGCCCCCCAGGTGCGGGCCGCCGTGAACGCTTACCTCGGGTGGGCCAAGATCGTCGAGGACGTTCTCGACGTGGCCCCCCGATCCACCAAGGAGTGAGGACCAATGGCCGCAGACCTGCCCCCGCAAGTCCAAGAACAGATCCAGCGCTTCCAGCAGACCCAGCAACAGCTCCAACAGATCGTCAACCAGCGCCAACAGATCGAGATGCAGGTCCGCGAGCTTGAGCGGACCCTCGAGGCCCTGGAAGACGTCACCGAGGACACCCCCCTCTACCGGTCGGTGGGGGACCTCCTCGTCGGCGTCGACGACCAAGCCGAGCTCCGGTCCGATCTCTCGGAGCAGAAGGAGACGCTCGAGGTCCGCATGAAGTCGACCAAGCGTCAAGAGGAGGAGGCCCGCAAACGCCTCGAGAAGCTTCAGGAGACCCTGGAGGGTCTTCTCGGCGGCGGTGGCGGCGGTGGCCCAGCCGGCATGGCCGGCGGCCCGGGCGGCGGCATGACCTGACCTGGCGACCCACCGACCTGCGACCGGCCAGCAGGCTGCTGGCGCGTTTTTCCACCGTTCCCAGCCCCTGCTGAGCCATTTTGAAGTACAATCGAGAGTTTTTAAATACGCCCCTCGCATTGGCCGGGGAGACGGGTGAATCAGGGATGGGTTCCCGAACAGATATCATCAGTGTGCTTGTGATCGCGCTCGCGGTCCTGGCCGCTCCGATCCCGGTCAGTGCCCAAGAGAGCGGAGGGGCGATGCCGGAGAAGCTGTGGGAGACCGATCCCAGCGACGTTGGCCCCATCAACGACGTCGCCATCGACGCGACCGGTAGCATCATCGCAGCCGTCGCGGCCGACGACGGCACCAGCAACCAACAGGATGGGGAGGTCATCGCGTGGGACCTGGCGGCCTCCAAGACCAGCTCGGACCCCTCGATGCAGCCCCATGATCCCAACGAGGTCGGGCTCGGCAACCTCGTAGCGCCGGAAGGCATGGGCGTGGTGGCCTTGGAACCCGCCCCTGAGACCAAGGCCAAGCTCTTGGCCGCCGGGCAGGAGGGGACCTCAGGCTCCAGCCAGGCCAACACCTACGTCTACGACATCGAACGCGGCGGACACACGAACGAGCAGACCGAGCACGACGACCAGGAGAAGCCGAGCACACCTGTCCAGGCCCTCCACTTCTCAGAGGATGGCCGGCTTCTCCTTTCCCACCACAGCAGCGAGCTGGTCCTCTTCACGAGGGTATCGGGGACCGAGTTCAGCGATGTCACCAACTGGTCTAGGGCGGATCAGGAGATCGTCGACATCGGCGTCACCGACGACCTCTCCCGGATCGTGGTCTCCACCACAGAGGACGGCGGCACCAGCGCCGACACGCATCGTCTCTTCATCCTCGAGATCGACCGTTCAGGGGATGCCCCCGAGTTCTCGGTCCTCGCCGGTCCCAAGCGACCGTCTGGTTCCCCTGGCCAGGTCAACAGCGTGGACATCAGCCAAGACGGCTCGTTCATCGTCGGCGGCACCCAGAACAAGGTCGTCTACTACTACCAGCTCCAGCCCAACGAGGCCCAAGATCCTGACACCGAGCTGAACTTCTCCACTCCCTGGACCCAACAACGGTCTTCGCTGGGTGCGATCGGTGAGGTCGCCATCGGTGACCGAGGAACGCTCTTCGCCGCTGGCTACAACTCCGGCCATGTCATCGTGTTCCGCCAGACCCGGCTCCCCGCTGATGGTCCTCTGGCGGTGGCTGTCCAATCCGAGCCCTTCGCGACCGGTGGGGGGGTCCAGGAGATCGCCTGGACCAACAAGGACACCACCCTGTACGTCCAGGCCTCCAGCCTTTACGCTTTCAACGAGATCCAGTTCGACGCCAGCAAGACGCTTGCGCCGCTGTGGGTCATCCCCAATGTCCAGGATGTGGCGATCAGCCGGGATGGGAACCGTTTCGTCGTGGTCACGGGGAACGACGGCGAGACCGTGGCTGCCTACGAGCAGGCCTACGAGGCCCAGCTCAACCTGCAGGTTCCCGGCCAGCTCCAGCCCGGGGACCCGTCGACCCTTGAGCTGAACATCACCAACACCGGGAGCGCCTTCGACGAGTACAACATCAGCCTGGCAGATGTCCCAAGCGGATGGAACACCCAGATCGATCCCCCACGGGTCTCCTTGCTGCCCGGCCAGAGCCGGGAGGTGAACGTCAACGTGACCCCCGATCGAGCCCAGGCCCCCGGCACGGTCCCGATCACGCTCGAGGCGACAAGCCGCTTCGCTCCCGGGGACACCCTGGCTGGCGAGCGCACCGTCGACCTGGACATCGCCGAGGTCCACGCCGCGGGCCTTGAGGTCGACGAGGAGACCGTGGCGGTCGACAGTGGCGACACCGCGACCATCACCGCCACCCTCCAGAACCTCGGGAACGTCGATGACACCTTCGACCTCGAGGTCAGCCAGGATCGCGGTTGGGAGGTCACCATCGACGGCCAGGAGGGTGCCAGGGCCGAGATCGACGTCACGGCCGCCGGGGACGAAGCGGTCAGCATCAGCTTCTCGGTCCCGGGTTCGGCGGCCGAAGGCTCCAGCAACGAGGTGACCCTCTCGGCCACACCGACCGGCGGCGGGACCCAGGGCACGGCGACCGTGACCCTGCTCGTCGAGCCGGACTATGGTGCGGTCATCAACGGGCCGGAGGACGACATCGACGCCTCGCCTGGCGAACAGACCACGTTCACCGTGACCGTCCGCAACACCGGCAACACCGAAGACACCCTGACGCTCAAGACCTTCAGCAACGCCACCAACGACCTGTTCTGGGAGGTCCGGCTCGACCAGCCGACCCTCACCCTTGGCAGCGGTATCGACCGGGACGTCGATGTCACCGTCAACGTGCCCCGGGGCGCTGAGCCCGGTGACGGGACCTCGGTGACCGTCGTGGCCCGAAGCGCCGGCTCCGGTGAGCAGGTCGCCACGGCCACCTTCGATATGGCCGTGCCCGAGGACACCGACGACTCCCCGGTCGCTCTGGTGCTCGTCCCGGTGGCCCTGCTTGCCGCCGCGCTTATGCGGAGGAGACCGTAGATGACCCAACCGTGGATCACGCCTCTTGTCCCGGCCCTCGCGCTCGCCCTCCTCCTGGCCCCGCTGACCTTGCCTACGGCTGAGGCAGCCCCGCCCAACGACACCGAGTGGGGCTCCCTGAGCCTGGAGGGTCTACCGACCGACCTCGGCTTCCTCGACGCTGGCTACGTGGTCGTCGCCACCAGCAACGGCGGCGGTGCGCCGCAGTCCGCCCCGGCCGATTGCAACGCCGGCGACGGCGAGGACGCCGACCTCTACCTGATCCCGTTCCCCAATGGGACGACCTGTGCCCAGGCTATGGACACCGGTGAGCCCACGGGTCAGGAGGGCGTGCTGGCCATGGACACGGCGCCTGCCGGCGACCGTGCCATCGTCGGTCTCCCGACCGGCCTCTTCACCAGCGTCAACCTGGCAGCCTACGATCTCGAGGGGGGAGCGCTCACCCGGAACCAGGAGACCAGCGTCAACGGCGATGTCCAGGATCTGGCCACCGACGCCACCGGCGACCGGACGATCGTGGCCCTGGCCGATGATGGCAGCCACCGGCTCACCGTCCACAACGCCGATCTGACCCAGACCGCCAGCTTCACTCTGAAGGGCCAACCCGGTGACTTGGCCCTCTCCAGCGACGGTCGCTGGGCTGCCGTCGGCGGCAACTTCACCCAAGGTAACACGACCTTCGGCTACGTCACCCTCTTCGACCTCTCGGAGGGATCGGCCGACAACCCGGTCCTCGACAAGGAGATCCGCCAAGCCGAGAGCGGTGCGGTCGCCTCGGTCGCCGTCAGCCTCGATGGCCAGCTGGCCCTGGGGACCGTCGCCGGTGCTATCCAGCACTACGCCGACCCGACCACGAACGACCCGGTCGCCAGGGATGCCACCGTGGCCAATGGCACCGCATGGGTCGACATCTCCCCGGACGGGGGCCACCTCCTGGCCGGTGCCGAGCGCACCCTTGCGCTCTACAACGCCTCTGCCCAGGGCCTGGATCGAGCCTTCCGGCTGAGCCTGAACGCTACCGCCACTGGCGTGGCCTACCGCGCGCCCTACCTTTACGCCATCTCCGACACTCTCACAGCCGTCACCCTCGAGGGCCAGGCCCTCTGGCAGCAGACCGGCGGGCAGATCGCTGCGATCAACGCCACCGGGTTGGGCCTGGCCGCGGCCAGCGGGGAACCCGCCGGCACCGCCGGCCAGGACCGCACCACCGTGACCGGTGCCCACGTCCACGCCGACCTGACCCTGGCACCGACAGAGGGGACCGACCCGACGATCCCACCGGGAGACATCGGTGAGATCAACCTGACCCTCCAGAACACCGGGGCGGCCATCCTGAACGTGAGCCTGGTGGCTGACCCACCCACCGGCGTGACCGTCGAGACCTTGCCTAGCGCCCAACGCCTGCTGCCTGGCACCACGAGCCAAGCCACCCTGCTCGTCCGGGTCGGACCGGCCGCCAACGCCGGCACCGCCGAGATACCCGTGACCGTCGAGTCGCACCCGCGGACCGATACGATGACCAACGCCACATTCATCGTTGGCACCGCCACCGATATCACGCTCCGGACCGACCCCGGGACGCCCGCCGACCGCTCGGTGGTCCAAGGTCAGAACACCTCCATCGCCCTGGTCCTGGAGAACGACGGCAACACCGAGGCCACCGTCGATCTCGAGGCCAACCAGTTCCCCTCCCGGGGCCCGGTGTGGCCGCTGGCCATCCAGCCCCTACCCCCGGTCACCGTTGCCCCGGGATCGGTGACCACCTTGCTCATCCAGATCCAGGTCCCCGAGGACGCCCCGGATGGAGCAGTCAACCGGATCGTGGCCCGCGCCACGACCGAGGGTGGCGCCTCGGCCACCGGGGTCACTTTCACCGTCAACCCCTTCGAGGCTCTGGACATCACCCCGCGGTTGAAGACCAAGCTGATCGCGCCCGGCGGTGATGCCACCTACAGTTTCGAGCTCGAGAACCTCGGCACCGTGGCCTCGAACCTGACCTTGGCTGTCCAGGCCATCGACGACGAGGGCCAAGCCTACGTGCCTGGCGGCTGGAGCGTCTCCGCCCAGCCTTCCTCGTTCCAGCTCGACGCCGGTGCCGAGCGCATCATCGAGGTCAACATCGCCGGACCGCCGGACGCCAGCGACGGTGATCGGTTGCGCACCCGCTTGGTGGCCCAGACCGACGAGGGCACCCAAGCGACCAGCCTGGCCTTCGCCGTCGTCGACACCTCCCTTGCCGAGGACCCGTCCGAAGAACCTAGGCGTGAGCCCCTGGGCCTGATCGCCCCCCTGATCGCCCTGGGCCTTGCCGCCACCGCCCGGAGGTGGGGCCATGACCGCCGGTGAACGCCCATCCGTCTGCGGCGGCGACGCAGCCTCCTTCAACCCGTCAACCGTAATGTTTAAGAATGGACAGGCAGCCGCCTGCTTGCCCACCATGCCGTCAGATCCCCGACAGGCCCCCGGCCAGGGCCTCATCGACCCGTCCGTCCGAACCGTTCCCCCGATGCACGATCCTACCGAGGTGTCCCCATGAGCTCCACGTCTCAGACAACCGCCATCGCCGTCGCCGTGATCATGTTGGCGAGCTTGGCTCCCATGACCGCCGTCACCGCCCAGACCGACGGCGATGACGACGTCGTCCCCGTCGAGTACACGAGCGCCGCCAACGCGATCAACCTCCACTTCTGGCGGACCGGCGACAGCGTCTGCAACTCCCCTGACTCCCAGGCCACCCCGGCCGGTGACACACCTGGTCCAGGCACGTGCGTGCTCCGGGCCGAGGACGTCCCGACCTCCTCAGGCCAGTCCCCGGACCCCGACCGGGAGACCCGGGCCGTCGTCCTGGGCGAGGAAGAACCCGACGCCAACGAGGTCGCCCGGTTCGCCCTGGACACCGGCGGCGACGAGGTCGGCGCGGACTTCCCCTTCACCATCAAGCGCTCGTCCGGCGCTCTGAAGATCGACTTCTGGTACGAGAGCCAGACCAACTGCGATCCGTTCATCGAGGCCGGTCAAGCCTTCACTTTCGACGTCACCGTCTACAAGGCCAGCGCCGACCAGAGCCAACCGGGCCAGGGAGAACCGATCGCCAGCGGTTCCCAGGAGGACTGCGGGCTGGCCACCCAGGCCCACCGGGTCTCCTTCGGCATGGACCTCGACCAGGCTGTCACCGTGGCCGAGGGCGAGTTCCTCGTCGTCGACATCTCGGCCCGGAGCACAGGCGACGTACCGGGTGCCACCTGGACGCTGCTGTTCGAGGACGCCTCCCGGGACAGCCAACTGACGGTCCGGACCGACCAGGCCGTCCAGAAGGCCATCTGGGCCACCGACCTGTCCGGCACCTTCCAGGAGACCTTCGATCCCAACGCGCCGCTCGACGACCGTTACCTGATCCCGCGGATGGCGCTACGGAGCCCCTTCGGGTCCCCGGCCGTGCCCAGCGAGGGGTTCACCGGCGAGATCCTGGATCCCGATGGCGATCTGGTCGCCCTGAACAGCGACGGTCAGACCGTGCCGGCCAGCGAGGATCGGATCACCGCTGCCGGCATGCCGGCGCTTTCCACCCACGCCATCAAGGACGGTGCTCGGCAGGTCTTCAAGATGGACGAGATCCCCGCCAGCGACAACCCGGCGGGAGACGACGTCGAACCATGGCACTACATCGAGGGCGTCCAGGCCGGTGCCTACACCCTTCGCGTCTCGGGGGATCTGCTCGGCAACTCGGAGACGTTCACCCAGCAGGTGGCGATGGGCGGCTTCGACTTCACGCTGGGCCCCGTGGACGACGAACAGACCGTCCACCAGCTCAACCGGGATAGCTCGACCACCTTCATCCTGGAGCTCACCAACGATGCCGACGTCCGCGACACCTACCAGCTGGACACCGAGTTCATCTTCTCCAGCCGGGACACCACCTGGACCGTCGACCTGCTCGGCGTGGACCAGAACGACCGGATCACGCTGGAGCCTGGCGAGAACGCCCTGATCCGGGTCAAGCTCACACCGCCGTCCGGTGCGGTCAGCGGTGATGCCGCCCGTGTCACGGTGACGGCCGAGAGCTTGGCCAGCACGGCCGAGCAAGCCGTCAACCTTGAGGGCCAGGTCACCACGACCACCGTCCGCGCCACTGGCCTGCTCGTCCTCCAGGACCCGTTCACCATCGGCATCGACCGTCAGAACACGATCACGGTCTTCGCCTGGAACAAGGGCACGGCCACCGACAGCTTCACCGCGAGCATCGTCGAAGGTACCCTGTCCAACACCGACACCAGCCAGTTCGACGTCGAGCTCAAGCAGAGCCGCGTGGACAACGTGGCCCCCGGCGACGTGGCCTCGATCCCGATCGAGATCACCACTGGCAGCCAGGTCACCGGCAACCAGTCCTTCAGCTTCGACGTCCAGGTCAAGAGCGTGGCCGCCCCCAGCGCCACCGATACACGCGGTGTCGACACCGTCGTGAAAGCCATCCGGAGCTTCGATCTGTCCGGCGTCAACGGTGCCAACGAGCAGGCGACCAAGAGCCTGCGGTACGGCAAGACCAACAACAGCGGCGAGGGCCTGCCGCTGACCTGCGAGCAGGCCAACGATGACAACCCCGAGGAGTGCGGGCTCTACACCCGGTACGCGTTCCACCGGTTCACCTTGGACAACACCGGCAACCAGCCCGAGGCCTTCGACATGTCGATCGTCGGGACCAGCTCGGTCAAGGCCCCCGGCAGCTGCAGCGCGCTCTTCGGGAGCGACGACTTCGAGGCTGACCTCATCGAGAGCATCGACACGACCCGGCCGGCCAACGTCCGCGAAAGCCAGGTCGTCGACACGATCGAGGTCGACCCGGGTGAGACCAAGCGGTTCTACCTGCGGGTGGAGTACCCGGGCGAAGAGGTCACCGGCGACTGCGAATGGCACAAGTTCATCGCTGGTGTGAGGGCCACGCCCGAGGACGGCTCCGGCACCCCGCTGCCGGCCCGGATCATCGAGACGACGACGCAGATCTTCGATGCCGACCAGCTGGACGATATGCCCAACCTCGCCCAGGCGCGTCTGGCGCTGTCCGAGGTCAGCATCGTCGACGGGACCAGCCAGTTGGTCGACCGGATCCCCGACCAGGTCGCCGTCGAACCGGGTCAGCAGGCACAGGTCAACTTCACCCTCTCCGAGCAGTCCGGCCAGGAGGACCAGGTCCGCGTGACCCTTGGCCCCAGCGACAAGATCGAGGACCTGCGGGACCAGGGCTGGGAGATCAGCTTGACGACCCGGGATGGCACCAACTTCACCGAGCCCGACGAGGGCCCCGGGATCCTTCTCCCAGCGAACAACGAGATCGGTGAGGGACGCGAGGATGCCCCCAACGCGGCCACGGCCATCGGCCACAGCGCCGGGGCCGAGTACCCGCTGGCCATGGTCATCGATGCACCGACCACCGGTCTGCAGGAGGACGAACGTCACTTCCTCACCGTCCGCGCCCAGAGCCTGACCGATCCCAACCGGCTCGACGACCTGAGCATCGACGTCCAGGTCGGCAAGGACTTCGACTTCGAGCTGGAGCGCGGCCAGCCCTCGGTGGATGCCCACCCCGGCGACACGGTGGCCTTCGGGTTGACCGTGAACAACACCGGTGCGACCCGCGACACCTACGACATCGACATCAGCGCGCCGGGCAGCTTCGACCAACCCACCGTCCAGCCTAGCTCCCTGTCGGTCTCGCCGACGTCCAGCAAAGCCTCGGCGATCACCGTCCAGGTGCCCGACGGTGCCCAGGTCGGCTCGTCGCCCACCATCACGGCCACCGTGACCAGCCAGGCCGACCCGGACGATCCCGACGACAGCCAGACCGCCCAGGCGACCTACACGATCAACGTGCGCGCCGCAGGCTCCCTGACCATGGAGGCCGAGGAGGAGCTGGTCCGCGTCGGTCCCGGCGGGAACACGACGGTGAACTACACCATCTCCAACCAGGCCTCCGACGATGTCACCGTCGAGCTGAGCGAGATCTTCTCACCACCGGGTTGGACCACGACCCTGTCGAGCTCGAACACGACCCTGGAGGTCCCCGGCGGCGGTTCACGGGACTTCCAGTACCTGGTCGAAGCGCCGGCCGACATCACCGAAGGGTCCCGGTACAGCTTCACGGTGAAGGTCACCGACATCGATGACACCTCCAACTTCGCCAACGGGGTCGCCTTCGCCGTCGTCCAGGGCGAGACCGCCGTGTCCCTGGAAGCCGAGGAGCAACGCGTGGTCGTCGACCGCGGCGAGACCAACACGTTCCCGGTGCTCGTCCGCAACCTGGGCACCGGCGTCACGTGGTACCATCTGACCACGCAGCTCGAGACCCAGGGGTGGAGCGCCAACGTCCTCGACCAGGATGGCAACGACATCGGCAACGACACCATCCGGGTCCCCGAGCAGAGCTTCGAGCGGGTCTTGATCGAGGTCGGGGCCCCGACCGACGCCGCCACGGACCACGTCGAGGAGGTCGGCCTGACCGCCTCGGCCGTCGGCGGCGGCACCGACGACCGGATCATCCTTGAGGCCGTCGTCCACGACTTCGCCATCGACATCGAGCTGGAAGGCTCGGCCACCCAGGACGTGGCTCCGGGCGACGATGCCGAGTTCCTGGTCAGCGTGACCAACACCGGCAACGGTGCCGACACCGTCCGGTTCGACTTCACGGACACCACCGGTGCCGAGCCCGAGTACGCGGTCTCCACCGATCTGTCAGACGACGAGACCCCCGAGCTTGAGGCCGGTGAGACCCTCTCCGGGGTCCGGGTGATCATCGAGATCCCCAGCCCGAACCAGGGGCCGGTCCCGACGCCCGACGGTGTCACCACCCTGGTGCGCGGCAGCGCCACCGGCTCGCCAGAGGACACAGGCACCCCGACCGACAGCGTCGACGTGACCACCAGGCTTGTCCCCTACGTCCGGCTGGACATCGACGGGGACGGCGCCTTCGAGGTCGCCCTCGACATGAACCGGAACTCGGAGGACGGCTTCGAGGTCTTCGCCGACAAGGATGAGGCCATGGTCCAGCGAGGGGAGATCTCCGAAGGGGACACGGTCACCAGCGAGGACCTCTACCAGGTCGACGCCGACGAGGACGACCGCACCGAGCACCTGGTCGACACCGACGGCAACGGCATCTCGGACCTCTACTTCGATCCCGACAAGGCCCAGACGAGCCAGGTCCCCTACACGACGGATATCAACGGGGACCAGGAACCCGAGGAGCCTATCGACAGCGACTTCGACGGCCTGCTCGACAAGCTGTACGACACCAGTCAAGACCGCTTGATGGACGTCGAGAACCTGGACTTCAGCGGTGACGGCCGTCGCGACCTGCTGATCGATAGCGACGGGGACGGCGCCTTCGACACCTTCGTGGACCCCAACGAGGATCCCCACGTGGTCAGTTCGGCCGAGAAGGATGGCGACGTCTACAAGATGGACACCGACGGTGACGGCAAGGTCGACACCCATTACAACGTCCAAAGCGGGGAGATCTCCACGGCCACCACCAGCAACCTCGGGAACTTCTTCTCCGAGTACTGGTACTTCGTGGTCCTCTTCCTGATCGTCGCCGCCCTGTTCGTGGTGATCGTCGTCCGGAGGGTCTAGCCCGAGAAGACCCGGCCATGGAGACTGAGAGGCCCGGAGGGTCCCCGGAGGGTGGGGGGTGTCCCATCGTCTCTGTGGGCCCTGGAAGCCTCCGGCCTCCGCGGCCCTGTCGGGCCCGCCGCGAAGGCGAACCCCCTTTCTACCAGGTTTCCCTAGACGGCTAGCTGTGCAAGGAACCTTCTTGGGTGGAGCGCGCGAGGTCGGCCGCCTCGGGCTCGTCCTGCGTCACCGTCGCTCCCGGCTCCTGCTGGACTACGGCCTGGCGCCCAGCGACCCGCCGGCCTACCCGAAGACCCCGCCACCGGTGGACGCGGTCCTGCTGACCCACGCTCACCTGGACCACGCCGGTATGGTCCCGGCTGTGGCCCATCAGCAGGATGTGCCCGTGTACGCCACCGGGCCCACCCTGGACACCGCCGAGGTCCTCTGCCGCGACTGTCTCAAGGTCCACCGGCTCGAGGGCTACGCGGCCCCCTACCAGGACATCGCCATCCGTCACATGGGGGATGTGGCCCACACGATCCTCTGGGACGACCCGTTCCAGATCGGCGAGGTCGAGATCCAGGCGGTCAACTCGGGCCACATCCCCGGCAGCTCCATGTTCCGGTTGCAGGGTGACCGGTCGGTCCTGTTCACCGCCGACCTGTACACCGCGGGGTGCCGCCTGGTCCCGCCGGCCCACCCGGTCGGGTGCGACACCCTGGTCCTGGAGGGCACCTACAGTGGCCGGGAGCACGAGCCACGGGAAAAGACCGAGGCCCGCTTCCTGGACAAGGTCCAGAGCACCCTGGACCGGGGTGGGGTCTGCGTGGTCCCGTGTTTCGCCGTGGGCCGCACCCAGGAGGTCCTCATGGTGCTCGAGGAGATCCAGGCGCCGATCTGGCTGGATGGCATGGGCAAGCACGTCACCGACCTGTTCCTCCGTCATCCCAGCTTCCTGCGCGACGCCAAAGCGCTTCAGCGCATGCGCTCGAGGGTCCGCAAGGCCCGCAACCACAAGGACCGGCGCCAAGCCTGTCAGCCCGGCAACGTGATCGTGACCACCAGCGGCATGCTCGAGGGTGGTCCCGTGATCAGCTACCTGAAGCAGCTTCACGACGACGAGGCCAGCAGCATCCTGCTCACCGGGTACCAGGTCGAGGGCACCGGCGGGCGTCGCCTGCTCGACGAAGGCTGGATCAGCCTGGACGATCAGGACACCCGGATCCGGTGCGAGGTCGAGCACTTCGACTTCTCCGGACACGCCGGGCACTCCGAGCTGGTGGCCTTCGCCGAGGCCTGCCGGCCCGACACGGTGGTGGTCTGCCACAGCGACGATCCCGACCCGCTGGTGCGCGACATCGAGACGATCGCCGACCGGGTCATCGCGCCCTCGATCGGCGAGACGTTCGAGATCCCCTGAGGATGTGTGTCGAAGGCCATGGTCAGGATGACAGCTAAAATCGACCCATGATGTCCTTATGACGCCTCTTCTCCGGTGAAGGTGACGATCCAACGACGCATCTAGATACGTCGTCGTATGGTTAAACGGTCCGTCCACACCCTTGATATGCCCCACCGGCCGGTCGTCGGGGTGGTGAGAACCGTGTTCCCACGACGCGCTTGGGCTGTGCTGATGATCCTGGCTGTGAGCTTGTCGATCGCGGTGCCATCGGCGGTGGCGACCCACGACCTCCCTGGGCCCGATCCCCCGGTGAACCCGCATCCCGAGCGGCCGGGCCTGATCCCGGAGCTGCCGGTCGACCCGCCGGAGGCCGACGCTGAGGCGTGGGCTGAGGGCATGGAGGACTGCCTCGACACTGTCCTGGCTACCTTCCTGGAGGCCCTGGCGGAGGTCGATCTCGTCGGCTGGCTCCACCCCGAGGAGGCCTACTGCAAGGAGGAGGGCGACCGTCTCAGGACCACCGTCGACGGCCTGGAGAACCAGACGATGGGCCAGGTCCCTGACCCTGGCGTGTAGGCTGGCAGGCGATCGACACATCCGTCTCGCCTCGGCCCAGCCGCCGATCCCGGCTGCCGAGACAGGTCCCTTGCGGATCGGACCGCAAGGTTCGACCGGAGCGGCCTCTCGGTCATCCGGCAGGCCCCGTGATCCTGGGCCGGCTTCTTGGATCTCCTCCTTCCCCTGGTGCTCCCCCGCTGTCGATAGGTCCTCTAAGCGTCAAACGGTCTTACCACACGCTTGATGGCAGCCCCCAGGCCTGGG
>CAZBKU010000013.1:13643-24814 GCA_964492585.1 uncultured Thermoplasmatales archaeon
CCTCGTCGCCTGGACCGAGTTCGCGAAGCCCCCAGGCCTGAGCGACGTGGTGATGAGCTTGGGTCGTTTCGAACACGTCTTCGCTCTGGTCTTCATCGGGCTGCTCTTGGGTCTGGCTGGCGGCGCGGCCGCCCAGGCCCCGGGGTCGATGGCTCCGCAAACGATCACGGTCCAGCCGGACCACATCCACTGGGCCGAGGTCCCCGACGAGCTACCCGGGACCTACCACGGCCTGATCCTGGTCCGGACCACCGCCTCAGGCGGTGCTTGCCTGTGCGCCCCCGGCACGACGACCACCGTCGACCTCGACATCTCCGCCGACGATCCGATCACCGAGACCGTCGTCTCGCCGTCGAGCTACGCTGTCGACTGGTGGGCCCAGCCCGAGGAGCAACGCCAGGGCCACGAGAAGGTCGTCCAGATCACCTTGCACATGGACAGGACCGACGCTGACCTCGTCAAGTTCCAGTTGCACAGCAACGGGTCCACCGATTCGCCGATCCACCCCACACAAGGCTTGGACAGCGCCTACGCGGTCCCGCTGCCCGAGGAGGTCCACGACGAGGCCACCGACCAGCAAGCCGCCCAGGAGGACGACGAGGGCAACGCGTCCCAGGACGCCCAGGCCAGCACCCAGTCGGCCACCCAACCGGGCGACCTGCAACAAGCCGCCGTGCCCGGCATGGGTGCGATCGTAGCCTTGATCGCCCTCGGGGTGGTCGCGTGGCGACGCAGGGGGGCTTGACCTGGCAAGCAGCCTGGTGGCGTGGACGATCACCGTGGCGGCCCTGGCCGGGCTCACCCTTGCCGCGGCGCCCGTCGCCACGGCCCAGGACATGCAGGGCCAGCTGACAAGCGACGGGTTCCAGGAGACGCCAGAGGACCTGCCGGCCACCTACCAGGCGCCGGTGACCCTGGAGATCCGGTCCCCGGCCCAGTTGCCCTGCCTGTGCAGGGAGACGGTCGTCGAGTTCCGGGTCGCCGACCTGCCCGACGGGATCGAGGGCACCTTCGATCCGGACCAGATCACCATCCCGTGGGCCAAGGTCTACCAGGAAGAGATGTCCCCAGCCGGTGAGACCACGCGGACCGTGAACGTGACCGTGGATGTGCCGGCTGGTCACGAGGGCAAGGGGGCCCACCCGGTGACCTTGGAGGCCGAGGCCACCAACGATGGCGGCATCCAGGGTATCCAGGTGGCCCCCACACAGCTGACCCTCGTGTTCCCAGCGGCCGAGCAGGCCGACCAGGACCTCTCGACCCAGGCTGCCGCCGAGGAGGATGGGGAGGCCGAGGCCGCCGTGCCCGGCATGGGTGCGATCGCGGCCGTGATCGCCCTCGGGGCGATCGCCTGGCGGCGGCGGTCACGCTGAGCGGCGATCCGCACAGACGTGCGGCTTGCCTCGTCGGCCCTCGGGCCAGGTGGTCCGGGGGCCTCCTCCTTCTCCCCTAGTCCCAGAACGCCCGGGTCCTGGCGTAGGTGACCTCGGCCTCCATGATCTCGCGTAGGAGATCCTCCTTGGTCTCCGGTTGACGCATCAGGATCCGACCGGCCGTGTCCGGGCCCACGCCCCGGGCCACCAGGCACAGGGCGGCCCACCTGCTATGGGCGGCGATCAGGCTGGCCGTGGCGTGCAGGCGGCGTAGCTCCTTGGCTTTGTCCGGCGGCAGCTCGCTGGTGTCCTTGCGCTGGGCCAGGGCGAGCTTGGCCTCCTGCCAGGGGCGCATCAGGGCGATCATCTTGGCGTTGCACTGGGGACAGTGCAGCGGGAAGGTGACCCGGCGGACCCGGGTCTTGCTCTTCCAGGCCTTGCAGTGCAGGCAGGCCAGCACGATCGGTTCGTCCAGGAGACGCTCCTCGATGGCGCGCAGGATGGCCGCCGTGGCCCGGCGGGGGCTGACCAGGGAGAGGCTCTCCTCGAACCCGGCTTCGCCGATGGGGGAGATGCGCTGGGTGACCAGCTGGATCTCGCCCTGGTCGAGCCGGGTGAGGTAGGCCTCGGCCTGCTCGACGTCCATGCGTTCGTGGAGGACCTCCCGGATGGCCTCCTGGTGGAGGGCGGTGTCCTTGAACCGCTCCAACAGGCGCTTGACGTTGACGTTGGTGGCCGTGGCCCCCTTGTCCAGCACGCCGAACTTGCGGGCCGCGTGGACCAGCTTGAAGCGCAGGATCGGCTGGTTGTTGAGCAGGCTGGCCACCAGGGCCTCCAGCGGTGCCCCCATAACCTCGTCGAGGACGTCGTGGACGACCTCGGGCCGGGTGCCGCGGGGCAGCTCGAGCATGACCCGGTAGGGGTCGGTGTCCAGGCCGACGCTCTGGCCCAGCCGGGCGGCCAGGAGGCCCGAGAGGACCGTGCCCAGGGCCTCGTTGGTCTTGTGGCCTAGGCAGGCGTTGAGCACGGCGCTCTGCTTGCCGATCTCCAGGGTGACCACCTCGTGGGTCGGCACGACCAGGTCGCCCTGGTCCTCGATCGACCGGACCAAGAGGTCGGCGGTGGCCCGGTCCAGGTCGTGGGCATCGGCCAGCCAGCCGGTGGCGTCGGTGCCGGCCTGGAGCAGCTCGTCCAGGCGCTGGCGCAACCGGCCGACGTCCTGGGCCACGTTGTAGGGGACCGGGATCTCCTCGCCGACCCAACTGGGCACGGCCCCGGTGGGATCCTTGACCGGTGCGGCCAGGATCTCGGGGTCCTCCTCGTCCTCCTGGTCTCCAGCGTCGTCGTCGCCGGTGTCGAACTCGACCACGCGCCACGGGTGGCCCTTGAGGATGAACAGGGCCCCTGGCTCGATGTAGCTGGCCACGAAGGCCTCGTCCAGGGTCCCGATCAACTTGCGAGAGGAGACGTCACGGACACGGAAGGTCGTCGAGTCCGGGATCATCGACAGGTTGTCCACGAAGTGCAAGCGGGCCCGGCCGCGGCGCTGGAGCTCGCCATCCCGACGTTGGACCAGGTAGGTCGACTCCATCAGGTCGAGCACGTCCTCGGTCTGGGCCTGGGTCAGGTGCCAGAACGGCCGGGCTCTCAGCAGCGTCGAGACGGCCTCGTTGAGCGGGATGTCGCCCTCCAGGCTCATGGCCTCGAGCTGGTTGGCCAGCACGTCCAGCGGGGTCTCGGGGATCGGCGGGGTCTCGACGTCCTCCTGGAGCGCCTTGTGCCGGATGACGGTGGCCTCGGCCACGTCGTCGGGATCCGCGCACAGGACCGCACCCTTGCTGATCAGGCCCACCTTGTGCCCGGACCGGCCGACGCGCTGGAGCAAGCGGGCGACCTCGCGAGGGCTGTTGATCTGGATGACGAAGTCGGCCGACCCGATGTCGATCCCCAGCTCCATGCTCGACGTGCAGATCAGGCCCTGTTTCTCGCCCTGCTTGAACGCGGTCTCGACCCGGATCCGCTCGTCCTTGTGCAGGCTGCCGTGGTGCACGGCCACGTCCTCGCGGCCCATGAACGCCAGCCGGGCGGCCAGGACCTCGGCCATGCGCCGCGTGTTCACGAACACGAGCGTGCTCGTATGAGCCTCGATCAGCTCGACCATCCGCCGGACCAGGGCCGCCTGGGCCGGGTCTGTCATCAGCTCCCGGGCCAGGGTGATGTCCTCGTCGGTGGGCTCCGGGTACTCGACGCTGACCTCCAGGCTCTTGCCCACGGGCACCTTGACGATCTCGACCTCTCGGTCCTTGCCGCCCAGGAACCCGGCAGCCTCCTCGGGGTTGCCCACGGTGGCCGAGAGGCCCACACGTTGGAACTCGCCGCTGTAGCGGACCAGGCGTTCCAGGGCACAGGCCAGCTGGGCGCCGCGCTCGTTGCCGACCAGCTCGTGGATCTCGTCGACGACCACGAACCGGACGCCCGCCAGGTGCCCGCGCAGGCGGTGCCCGGTGAACAGGGCCTGCAGGGTCTCGGGCGTGGTGATCAGGAACTCGGGCGGGTCCTTGGACTGGCGCCGGCGCTCGGACCGGCTGGTGTCCCCGTGGCGCACCCCGATCCGGATGCCCAACCGGTCGCACCAGTCGTGCAGGCGGGACATGATGTCCCGGTTCAGGGCCCGGAGCGGTGTGACGTAGAGGGCCACGAAGCCTTCTCGCTCCTCCTCGGGCACTGAGAGGAGCTCGTCGAGGATGGGGAGCACCGCGGACTCGGTCTTGCCCATGCCGGTGGGGGCCAGCAGCAGGGTGTGCTTGCCGGCCAGGATCGGCGGCATGGCCCCGGCTTGGGCGGGTGTGGTCTCCTGGAACCCCTCGTCGGCCAGGAGCTCGCGGATCTCCCGGTGGAGAGCCTCGAAGGTCACGTGCCCAGGGCCTCCTCGGCCTCCCGGTAGCGCTCGGTGAGGCTTGCCAGCGTGCCCAGGTCCACGCCATCCAGGGTGAACGCCCGGCCCTGCTCCAGGTCGACCAGGTCGTTCTCCAGCAGGGGACCCAGGGGGTCCTGGCCGGGCCGGTTGAGGGCCACCCCGCCCAGCAACGGGTTGAAGGCAGGCACCAGGAACGCCTCGCCGGGCAACCGGGCCTCGGGGTAGCGCTCGTGGACCCGGCCGGTCAGGGGAGCGCGGACCCAGCAGGGCTCGGTGTGGACCCCGCCCAGGTCGTCGCGCAGGGCCACGCTGGGGTGGTTGTGGCAGAGCACGACCCTGCCGCCGGCCATGACCTCGTCGGTGGGCCAGGTGTGGCCGTGGATCAAGCCCACCTCGTCGATCCGGAGGCCGCGGCTAGCGTGGACCGTGACGCCGTCGAGCAGATCTGCCAGGCCGCCGTCGTGGTTGCCGGGGACGACCTCGACGGGGACCTGTAGCCGGGTCAGGGGCTCCACGGCCCGGGCCTCGCTCTCCCAGGCCCCGATGCTGTGCTTGACGTCACCGAGCAGCACGATCCGGTCCGCGCCATGGTCCACGGCCAACGCCTCGAGGTGGTCGACCAGGCGCTTGGACTCGTCCAGCCCATGCACGCCCTTGCGCCGGAGCTCCTTCTCGATGCCCAGGTGGAGATCGCCGGCCACCAGGACGGTGGTCTCGGGGGCCTCCAGGAGGAGGGCGCGTTCGTCGAAGAGCGGCACGAGGCCGGTGCTCACAGGCCGTTGTAGCGGGCCTTGGCTCTTGAAGGGTGTGGCGACGGTCAACCCAGGTAGGTCTTCAAGACCTGGGGGATGGCCTCGACCACGTCGGTGGCCAACAGGCCGTGGCTCTTGTCGCGTTCGGCGGCCTCGCCGGCCTTACCGCTGATGAACGCGCCCAGCCGGGCGGCATCGAAGGGCGACAGGCCCTTGCCGAGCAGGCCGGCCACGATGCCGGTGAGCACATCGCCCGTGCCGCCGTGGCTCATGGCCGGTGATCCGGTGGCGTTGCGCTTGGCTCTCTGGGCCTCGGCGATCACGTCTGTGGGGCCCTTGAGCAGGACGGTGGCGTTCAGGCTGGCGGCGGCCTCCCGGGCCACCTTGACCCGGCCCTCGACGTCGGTGCTGGTGGGGACCGACTTGCCGGTGAGCATCTCGAACTCCTTGGCGTGTGGGGTGAGCACGGCGTGGTGCTTGAGGTCCAGCTCCCGGTCGGCCAGGGCCCAGAGGGCATCGGCGTCTGCCACGAAGGGGATGCCCAGGTCCAGGGCCCGCTCGACGGCGATGGGAACGCTGGGCTTGACCGGGTCCATCTTGCCCAGGCCCGGCCCGATGACCATGGCGTCGACCATGCCCAGCCACTTGTTCAGGTCGACCCGGTTCTTCGGGTTCTGGAGGTCCAGGTTGGCGCCCTCCAGGGGGTGGGCGACGAGGTTGGGCGAGAACGAGGCCACGGCCGGCCAAACGTTCTCGGGGGTGAGCACGAAGGAGAGGTCAGCGCCGGTGCGCATGGCCGCCGTGGCCGCCAGGGCCGGTGCCCCGGCATACGGCCCGCCGCCGATGATCAGCACGAACCCGCCCTGGCCCTTGTGCTGGGTCCGGCTGGGTCGTGGGTAGAGGGTGACCTCGCCTGGGCCCGTGTGGGTCGTGGCTTGCTCCGGGATGCCGATGTCGACGACGATCGCTTCTCCCAGGTCGCCGTCCACGGCCTTGGGGGCGTGCAGGGAGATGGTCACGTCCGGCGAGAAGGCAAGACCCGTGCCGACACCGGTGGGCAGATCCACCGCCACCCGGAACGCCTGGGATCCAGCTTGGGCCTGGATGAGCCGGCCGACCTCGCCCCGCGGCTTGCCCGAGATGCCGGCGCCTAACAGGGCATCGAGGATGCAGGCCGCCGGGTCGATCAGCTCGTGGAGCTCGTCGTCGTCGAGGTCGCGGCTATCGTGGACCTCGACGGTGTCGGGCAGGGCCTCGAAGGCCTCCCGGGCCAGCTGGGTCTCGGGTCGGCCCTTGGCCAGGAGCACGGTCACGGCTCGCTCCTCGGAGAGGTGACGAGCGGCCACCAGCCCGTCGCCTCCGTTGTTCCCCGAGCCGACCAGCACGACCACGGGCCCCTCGGGGCCACGCTCGGCGACGACCTCGGCCACGCGCAAGCCGGCCTGGGCCATCAGGTCCCGGGTGGGGACGCCCAGGGCCGCGGCGTTGGCATCGAGCACCGCCACCTCGGTCAGGGGGATCGTCTCGCGGCTGGCGGGCATCTAGGCCCCACCTCTGGCGACAAGCAGCTCGGCGGCCACGGCGGACACGGGTTCGGAACACCCGCCATGGGCAAAAAAGGCACGAGGTGGTCAAGCGACCGGCGCGCCGGGCAAGACCTTTTAAAACCGCCCAGGTATCGGAGCCTGATGTTCCCAGGTGGCGGCCGCGGCGGCTTCAACCCCAAGAAGATGAACCAGATGATGAAGCAGCTCGGCATCGACATCGAGGAGGTCGAGGATGTCGAGGAGGTCATCATCCGGACCGCCGAGAAAGAGATCGTGATCGACGAGGCCAGCGTCTCCATCATGGACGCCCAAGGCCAACGCACCTACCAGATCACCGGCGAGGCCAGCGAACGCAAGCTGGAGACCGGTCCCGACCCGGAGGACGTCGAGCTCGTCATGGATCAGGCCGGGGTCGATGAGGAGACCGCCGTCGAGGCCTTGGAGGCCGCCGAGGGTGAACCCGCCCAGGCCATCATGGACCTGATGGAGGAGTAGCCGACGCTTCCTTGGCGGCCAGCAGGCTCCCCAGCCACCGCTCCAACGGGCCTGCGTGTTGCATGGCAAGGGTCCCGATGACACTGGTGACGAGCACGTAGCCCACCGCCAGGCTGGGGATCACGTCCAGCATGACCGCGCTGCCGCCGACCTGGGCGGCCAGGGCGCCGATCACCAAGGAGAACTCGCCGCGAGCCACCAGGCCCAGGCCGACCCGGACCCGTCGCACCGGCGGCAGGCCGTAGAGCCCGCCCCCGACGATGCCCGTGGTGGCCTTCACCAGGACCGTGACCACGACCAGGGTGACCAGCAGCCACGCGGACCCGGTCAGCGCTCCGAGATCGGCGGTCAGCCCGATCCAGAAGAAGAAGATCGCCCCGAAGACGTCCCGCAGCGGCGTGGCCAGCCGGCTGAGCTTGTCGGCCTGGTCGGTGCCTCCCACGGCCATGCCCACGAAGAACGCGGCCACGGCCTCGCTGAGCCCGGCCCAGAGGGCCACGCCGGCCACGGCCACGGTGATCGCCAGCGCGGTCAACAGCGCCATCTCGTCGCTGGGCCGATCCACGAGACGGCCAAGTTGGCGGGTCCCGAAGGCCGCCACCATGGCCAAGACCAGCATGATCCCGGTGGCCAGGGCGATCTGTCCCAGGGCGGCGGCGAACCCGCTGCCTTCCAGTGCGATGGCCGACAGGATGGTCAGATAGAGGGCCACGAACAGGTCCTCGAACACGAGGACCCCGAGGATGGCCTCGCTCTCCGGGTTGGCGATCCAGTTCAGGTCGATCAAGGACTTGGTGATCACCGCGCTCGATGAGATGTAGACGATCCCGCCGACGAACAGCGCCTCCACCGTCGACAGCCCGAAGGCGAGGGCCACGACGATCCCGACGGCCAGGTTGGCCAGGTCCACCGCCCCGGCCTGGGAGATCCGGGCCCGGCTGCGGATCAGGCTCTGGAAGCTGAACTTCAAGCCGAGGAAGAAGAGGAGCAGCACGACCCCGAGCTCGGCGGCGCCCGTGACGAAGTCGTTGGCCGTGACCAGGGTGAAACTGTACCCGGCCAGCTCCATCCCGCTCGGGTCGATCAAGAGGCCGGCGGCCAGGTAGAACGGGATCACCGACTGGCCCAGCCGGTGGGCCAGGGTCCCGGCCAGGGCCAGGATCAGGAAGAGGGCGCCCAGCTCGAGCAGCAGAGACTCGACGGCCATCTAGCTCCCGCCGGCCAGGGCCTCGACCTTCTGGACCTCCTCCCTGGAGCCCAGGACCACCAGGACGTCGCCGACCTCGAGGGTGAGGTCAGGGTCCGGGTTGGGTGTCGTGTGCTCTGTCCGTTTCACCGCCAGGACCGTGGCACCTGTCCGTTGCCGCAGGTTGGCCTCGCCCAGTGTCCGGCCTGAGAGCTCGGAGCCCTCGGGGATCTGGATCCAGTCCATGATGGCATCGTCCCCCAGCATGGTCTCCATGGGGACCGTGGCCACCGGTTGGAAGTAGGCCCCCTCCAGGATCGATCCCAGTTGCCGGGCCAGCTGGTCGTCCAGCTCGAAGAGCTTCTCCACATCGGCCTCCGGGTCGTCCCTGAGGAAGATCTCCCGGCGGCCGCTGTGGTGGATGACCACCACCACGCGAGCCTGGTCCCCGATGTCGACCTCGAACTTCTTGCCGACGCCCGGCAGCTCGGTCTCGTAGACGCTCATGACGCTCAAGCCATGGAGTGCTCTCGGGCTTATCTGTCCACCGGACGGGATCCGACGCCGGTGCGGGGCACCCGGGGCCCGCGGCTCAGATGTCCTCGGGGCGCTCGGTGTCCGGGCGACCGTCCAGCAGGGGCATCAGGAGCTGGGTGCCGGTCTCCCCGCCGGTGTGGAACGTGAGCGTCGACGGACCGGCGGCCTCGTGCGTGTCGCTGTCGCTCATGTCCACCGGTTCCAGGATCAGCTCGATCACGGTGCCGGCCTGGAAGACGTGCTCGACGGGCTGGAAGCGTAGGGTCGCGTCGACCTCCTGGTCCTGCGGCATGGGGTCGTAGGTGGTCACATCGTCCCGGAGGGCCAGGTTGAGGGCCCCGAAGGAGACGTTTCGGGTCTCCTGGCCGTCGATCTCCGCCAGCTGGGCCCAGAGGAAGGCGTTCTCGGCACCGGCCAGGCTGACGCGCATGTCCAGCCGGGTCTGACCGCTGAGGTACACGTCCTCGTCCAGGGCCTCGGTGCGGAGCACGATCTTGTCGCTGCCCTGGTCGGTGGCGGGGGTTAGGGTCGCATCGATGGTGGCCTGGACCCGGCCGGTATCCAGCTCCAGGGTCCCGGCGCTGGCCGTGTCCCAGGAGAGGGTCTCGTCCTCGCCGAGGAAGAGCGAGCGCGGGGTCGTCGCCTGGCTGGGGAAGGCGGTGTCGGCGCGCCAGGTGTCCAGGTTGGTGTGGACCTCGGCGGTGGGCCCCTCCATGACCTTCGTGTCGATGCCCTTGAGGTGCTCGTCGAACCAAGCAAGGGTCAAGTTCTGCATGTCCTCGCGCGGCGGGAACTGGTGGCCCCATGGCCCGAAGATACCCTTCTTGGGGACGTCGAGCTCGTTGAACCACCGCAGGAGCTGGGAGGGCTTGACGTTGCCATCCTGGAACCCCTGGGTGTAGAGCGTGGCGGCCTGGACCTGGTCCACCCGGGCGGTGAGGTTCCGCTCGGCGTAGAAGTCGGTGTAGGTACCGTCGCTCTGGTAGGCCTCGGTGACCAGCTCGGCGGTCCCGCAGCCGGTATCCGCAGCGCTTTCGGCCCAGTCGGTCCCGTGCGTGGCTTCCAAGGGGACCACGGATCCGATCCCCTGGTAGGCCGCCGGGCTGCCCACGGGGCCGGACTCGCCGTTGGGGACCCCACCGAAGTGCCAGTCGTAGTAGGGATCGGTCAACCCGGCCACGGCCACGATGGCCTTGAGCGGCTCGGGCGCCAGGACAGCGGCCTCCATGGGCGTGGTCCCGGGGTAGCTGGCCCCGATCATGCCCACGTTGCCGTCGCTCCACTCCTGCTCGGCGACCCACTCGACCAGGTCGGCCTGGTCCTGTTGCTCGTTCTCGCCCCAGACCTCCACGCAGCCCTCGGACTCGCCGAACCCGCGCACATCGGCGACCACGTAGGCATACCCCCGCGGCACGAAGTAGGCCTGGTCGCCCTCGATGCCCGTGGCCGGGCCGGTGGCCTGCAGGCCACGGTCGAGGTGGCTGTACGGGGTCGAGTGGACGATCGTGGGCCACGGGCCCTCGCCGTCAGGTAGCCAGTACTCGACGAAGAGGTCGATGTCGCCCACGCTCACCTGGACGCGTTCGGTCACCCGGGGCAGGATGTCGTAGACAGGCTGGCTGAGGTTGGCGGTGTCGACGGGCACGTAGGTCTGGCTCGTGGCCTCGTCGTCGAGACCGGCCGGATCGACGGTCTCGTCGGCACCGATGCAACCGGCCAGGCCCGTTGTGACCAGGGCAAGGGCCAGGACCAGGGTCGTCCTAGGGGGCATGGTCCCGCCAGGCAGCCGGTGGCTTCTAAGCTTTGTGGGCACCGGGTTGACCACGGCGTGGAGCCCTGACGTCAACCACGGAGAACACGGAGACCACAGAGGGGAACAGACGGGTTACCCCGGAGGCTCTGTGACCTCTGTGATCTCTGTGGTTCCATCGGGGAGCTTATCATGGCAGCTCCCAGGCGCGGACCGGGCGGGTTCAAGGGCCCCTTGGACCTTGCCGGTCCCGATGCCCCGTTTCGACGATCCCCGGCTCGAGCGCGTCACCAGCGCCTCCTTGACCGACGCCATGGACCGTCTGTTCGACCACAAGGCCCACGTGTTGGACCTGATCACGCCGACCCCCGGCCGCGTGCTATGGGGGCCGGCGGCCACGATCCGGTTCATCCCGGCCCGCTCGGACGTCCAAGACGACAAGCTCCACACGTTCGCCCGGTTGTTCTACGAGGCCGTCGACGAGCCCCGGGAGGGCCAGGTCCTGATCCTGGACACCAGCGGTCAGTTCGAGCTGGCCATCGTCGGCGGGAACAAGGTCAGCCGGTTGGCCAACCACGGCCTGGCCGGCCTGATCGCCGACTGCCGGTTCCGGG
>CAZBKU010000014.1:0-2467 GCA_964492585.1 uncultured Thermoplasmatales archaeon
CTTGCTGGGGCTTGCAAGCTTCACGAAGATCGGTTTCGTCGGCGCCCTGTTCATGCTGATCGCCCACGGCCTGCTCTCGCCGCTGGCCTTCATGATGTGCGGCAGCATCCAACACGGCTGGGGCACCAGACGGATCGACGAGCTCGGCGGCATCATGCAGGAGACCCCCAAGATGGGGATCTTCACCATGGTCGCCTTCATCGGGTCGCTCGGGTTCCCCGGGCTGGCCGTCTTCATCAGCGAGGTGACCGTGTTCATCGGCGCCTTCCAGGCCTTCGGCTGGTGGGTGATCATCCCGCTGGCCAGCGTCGTCCTCAACGCGGCCTACTACATCTGGGCCATCAAGCGATCCCTCCACGGCCCGCTGACCGCCGGCAAGGCCGGGCATGCTCACGACCTGCCCGGCTACGAGACGGTGGCCATCGCGGTCCTGACCGCGCTCTCGATCCTCTACGGTGTGTGGCCTGCCTTGCTCACCGAGCATCTCAACCCGTACGTCGACGGCCTGATGCGCCTGATGGGGGTGGCCTAGATGGCTGACCTGGCAGGCCTGCTCCCCGAGATCGTCCTGCTGACCGGCGCCCTGTCCCTCCTGCTGGCCGCCCCGCGCTCCCGCAACGGGCTCCTGGGCGCCGCCGTGGCCACCTTATCGATCGGTCTGGCCATGATCTTCACCCTGGCCCAGCTCACCCCGCTGCCCTACCTGGGCTTCATCCCGCAGGAGGCGGTCCTCTTCGACCTGTTCGAGATCACGGCCTTCAGCTCCGTGCTCAAGGCCATCTTCCTGCTCGGCACGGCCATCGTCGTCGTCGGCAGCCCTGGCTACATGCGGCGGTCGACGATGCAGGCCGAGTACTACGCCCTCATGCTGACCGCCGTGGTCGGCATGATGGTCGTGGCTAGCTCGATGGACCTCTTCACCCTCTTCCTGGGCATCGAGATCACCGCTTTCTCGACCTACGTCCTGGCCGGCTCGTTCAAGGACGAGCCGACCAGCGCCGAGGCGGCGACCAAGTACTTCATCACCGGTGCGCTGTCCAGCACGCTAACCCTCTACGGCATCTCGCTGATCTACGGGTCGACCGGGACGATCACCTTCGAGGGGTTGGCCAGCTTCTGGGGCCAGGTCGTCCCGGAAGCCGGGGCCATGTACACGTTCATCGGCCAACCGATCGTCGCCATCGGCGTCTTCATGCTGCTGGGCGGGATCGGCTTCAAGTTCACCATGGCGCCCTTCCACATGTGGGCGCCGGATACCTACACCGGGGCCCCGGACACCGTGTCCAGCTTCCTGGCCGGTGTGGGCAAGGGCCTGGGTGTCGTGGCCATGTTCAAGGCGTTCTTCTGGGCCCTTGGCCCCCTGGCCGACGCCTGGGTCCCGTTCATCGCCTTCCTGGCCGTCCTGACCATGACCTGGGGCAACCTCGTGGCCATCCGCCAGGACGACATCAAACGCATGCTGGCCTACTCCAGCATCGCCCAGGCCGGCTACATCCTGATCGTCCTCCCGGTGGGCACCGACCTGGCCATCGCCGGAGGCGTCTTCCACACCCTGACCAACCTGCTGATGAAGGGCGGGGCCTTCCTGGTCGTCGCCGGGCTGGCCGCCGCCGGCATCGGCTCCCAGCTCAAGGACTACGAGGGCCTGGGCCGCAAGAACCCGATCCTGGCCCTGTCCTTGACCGTCTTCCTGCTTTCGCTGGCAGGCCTGCCCCCGCTGGGAGGCTTCTGGTCCAAGTTCGTGCTCTTCAGCAGCGCGGTGGACGCCAGCCTGCTCACCGGCGGCTCCTCGTGGCTGATCTGGCTGGCCGTGGCCGGCATCCTGAACAGCGTGATCTCGCTCTACTACTACGTGCGCTGGATCCGGGCCATGTACGCAGATCCGGCCATCCACCCCATCAAGGTGGACATCCCGGCCGGCACGTCCGTGGCCATCTGGGTGAGCGTGATCGGCATCATCGCCGTGGGCCTCTGGGCCAACCCGGTCATCGACTGGTCCTTGGAGGCCGCCCGAGCCCTGGCGACGACCATGCCGTGACCGGCGCGGTGCTTGGCCAGGTCACCCGTCCAGGCTGGTCGGCGGCGGGACCAGCTCCTCCCAGCCGAGGTGCACGTCGACCGCGTACCCCGTGTCCAGGGCCTGGCCGGAGATCCGGACCGAGTGCTCGCCAGCCGAGGCCAGATCCGGGAGCTTGAGCGAGGCCTGAGCGTCGTCCTGGTCGAGGGTGGTCTCCGAGCGCACCTCGCCCCCGGTGTCGACCACCTGGAAGGTGACCTCGGCGACAGGGTCGGGGTCGGCCAGGCTGGCGTTCACGATGGCCAGGGTGCCAGCTTGGGGGACCTCGAAGCTCCACGTCTCGTTGTGATCGAGGCCGCTGACCGTGCCCTCGGTGCTGGCGTTGTCGGTCCTGTGGTGGGCTTCGGCGTTGGGGTCGGCCTCGCTGGTCTGTCCGACCAGGGTCCAGAT
>CAZBKU010000014.1:2477-24592 GCA_964492585.1 uncultured Thermoplasmatales archaeon
ATGCCCCAGTCTAGGGTGGTGCCGTCGGCCAGCGTGGCCTGGATCTCCAGCATCCACCGCCCCTCCATCGAGTAGGTGGTGGAGCCGTGGTACTCACCGTGGTCTGCGTGCACTGGGTCCTCTTCGGGCGCGGTCCCGTGGCCCATGGCCACCATCTGGGCCCCCAGGGTCACGTTGGCATCGGTGACGGGGGTGGGCTGGCCCGAGGTATCGATCAGGAGCACATCGACCTCCTGGGCTCCCGTGGCGAGGTCCACGGTCGTCTCGGGGGCCAGGAGCTTGAGCCGCAACGGGCTGTCTTGCTCGGGCTCGAAGATCTGGCCTTGGTTTGAGAGGGCCTCATCGAAGGACCCGAAGGTGGCGTTGGGAGCAGGCGGGGTGGCCTGGCTCTCCTCGCCCGGAGCCTGGCTGGACCCGGGGTCGCTGTCGGATCCAAGGCATCCGGCCAGCCCGGAGACCAGCAGGGTGAGCGCGAGAAGGAGGATGGTGGGGCGATCGCCGATCACGGGCATGGAGTGTCATCCTCTCAGGCGGGGGAGGGACACTTCAACCTTCCTGTGGACCGACCACGCGCCAGATCCGGGCTAGTGCCCGTCACCGCCGGCCAGACCGGAGACCGACCAGCCGGGGATGACGAACACCGCGAGGATCAGCGAGACGGCGATCGTGGTGATCCACACCGGGGAGACAGGAACCCGGCCTCCATGAAGATCAGAGCGAGGAGGTAGAGCAGCATGACCACGGCGTCGACGAACATCCAGACGCGCCGACGGTTCTCGTCGCTGCTTGCTTGGGCGGTGGCCATGGAGGTACCTGGCGGCCAGCGAGCTGGTGGAGGGCTTCAAGGCTACAGCACGACCCCGGTGACATCGGCCCTGGCCGGCGGGCCAGGCGAGCCCTACTCGCTGGCCAGGACGAAGATCGCGATCGACGGGAGCACGACGGCGGCCAGCGCGATCACGACGACGATGGACACCAACCAGTAGAGGCCGGGGCGACCTGCGGCCGTGGTCTCCCCGATGGTCTCGAACAACCACCAGAGGAACAGGGCGGCGACCCCGGCCACCCACCAGAGCCAGCCGGTGGGGTCGCGGGTCTCCTGCATGCCGGTCTCGGCGCGAGCCATCGGACCACCGTTCCATGCCTACGGATAGCACGCCACTTCAACCCTGTTGCAGGGGGATCAAGCAGAGCACAGGCCTGCCGGGGCCAACAGCGACAGGGAGGCTCCCTTGTCGATGAACCGTGCCCCCGTGGTGGCCGACGTCAGCCGTCGACGGTCAAGGCCAGGGTCGACGAGCTCGAGGCCATCGGCGACGGCGGATCAGCGATGGCCATCGGCCCCCTGCCGCGTCCAAGCTTAAGTAGGTCCTCGAGGGCTCCGTGGTCGATGAGGCAGGGATCTCCCACCGAACGCCGTGTGGATGCGGGCTTCGATGAGACCGTCGTCGGGAGGGCCAGCGAGGCCCGTGACCGTCTGGGCCGCGTCGCCGAGGCCGTCTGAGGCCCCCCATGGTCTTCGCAAGCTCCCCGGAGGTCCCGACCGTCGACGCCGAGGAGGCCCACCGCCTCCACGAGGACGGGACGGCGATCATCGTCGACGTCCGGGAGCCCTTCGAGTGGGAGGAGGCCCGGATCCCCGGTGCCACGCACATACCGCTCGGCGAGCTCGGTGACCGCGTGGGCGAGATCCCCGAGGATCGGACGGTCATCCTCCAGTGCCGAAGCGGGGCCCGCAGCGCGGAGGCCTGCGCCCACCTCCTCCAGGTCGGTCTCGAGGATGTCTGCAACCTGGAGGGTGGCCTCCTGGCCTGGCACCGAGCCGGCTTCCCTGTCGAGCGGTGATCCATGGGTCCCCCCGAGGCCGTCGAGGGCACGCGCGGCTGGCGGGGGTTGGCCCGACCGTTCCGGCCGCCCATGCTCTCCTACGTCGCTGCCCTCCTCGCCGGTCTCGTCGCGCTGCTGGGCCTCTACGTGATCGTGGGCCACCTGGGCCTGCCGGTCGACCTCGGGTTCGCCTCCCGCGCCATCGGGGTCGGCCTGGCCGGGGGCATCGCGGGTGGCCTGGTGGCCGGCGGGATCGGGCTGATCAGCGTCCCGTTGATCACGCTCTTCCTGGGTTTCCCGATCCACCTGGCCGTCGGGACCAACCTGTTCCAGACCCTCTTCACCGCGGCTGGAGGGGCCTGGGAGCACGGTCGTCTGGGCAACGTCAACGTTCGCCTGGCCGTCCCGCTGCTCATCGGGGCCGCCCTGGGGGCACCCTTGGGCGCCCTGGCCAGCCTGGCCATGCCGGCCTCGGTCCTCGAAGGGGTCTTCAGCCTCGTCCTGGTCACCATGGCTGCCCGGATGGCTTGGGAGGCCCTGGTCCCCTCGACCAGCCAGGGCACCGGGTTCCACCTGGGCGACGCTATGGACCTCGACATCGGCCAGGCGACCCACAGCCTGGTCTCCGTGATCCTGCCCGGTAAGGTCGCCGACCGGGTGGCCGGCTGGATGGACGCACCGATCGAGGGCACCTTCGAGGGAAGCGACTACCGCGTCGACCGGTTGACCCCGGCCCTCCTCGGCGCTACCATCGCCTTCGTGGCCGGCCTGCTCGGTGTCGGCGGTGGGTTCCTGGTCACCCCGCTGGTCGCGCTGCTGCTCGATGTGTCCGTGCACTTGGCCCTCGGTACGGGCTTGGTGGTCATCACCGGCAACGCCCTGTTCGGTCTCCTCCCACATCTGGCCCAGGCCAACGTCGCCTTCGCGGCTGGGGCCCTGATCGCCGTCGGCGGCGTGGTCGGCGCCCGGATCGGCTCTCGGCTCTCCGACAAGCTCAGCGAGCGGGCGCTCTACGGTCTCTTCACCGTGCTGCTCGCCATCGTGGCCTGGAAGATGGCGCCGTTCTGAGGCGGCGGAGAGCGGTCCGGTGTGCCCCGTGCCTTCACCCCCGGACCTTCGGACCTTGGCCGCTGGGCCGACAGGGGCCCCTGGGGCATCCTTTAATCCACCCCGACCCAGAGGAGGGGGGTGATGGCAGGTGCCTGGGTGGATGTCCTCCCATACGCCCTCCTCATCTCAGTCTTGGCTGCCATCGTGAGGACCAGGCCGCTGCGTGAGGCCAAGCCCGGCCTGGCACCGTTGCAACGCCTAGGCATCTTGCTCCTGACCGCGCCCTTGGCCGTGTTGGTCCTGGTGGGCCTGACATCGATCCCGCGCCTGCTCGACAGCGGGACCCCGCTGGCCGTGCCCTCCCAGATCCTGGCCAGCAAGGCGCTGATCCACCTCCTGCTCTACCTGGCCATCCCGACCCTCGGCCTGCTCTTCGTCCTCGGCCCCCGGGAGCTGGCCAGCAAGATGCCCGGCTTCCTCTTCGGCGACCCGCCGACCCGTCAGAGGATCTCGCGCGGGCTGGCTCGGGCCGCCGGTGTGTGCGGCGTGCTGGTTGGCGGTGTCCTGATCGGTTGGTCGGCACTGGCCGATCAAGCCGGCCTCTTCTCCGCCGAGGGGCCACGGGTGTTCTTCTCCCAGACCACCCCCGCCATCGCGCTGGTCCTGGCCGGCGTGGCAGCCGTGGCCGAGGAGGCCTTGTTCCGCGGCGTGCTGCTCAAGCAACTCCGTCGCATCCTGGGCCGGCATCCTGCCGTCGTCCTCCAAGCCCTCCTCTTCGGTCTGATCCATGCAGGGTACGGCTCCCTGCTCCACGTGGGTGCCGCTGCCGTCTTCGGTCTGCTGTTGGGCTACCTGGCCTTGCGCGATGGGCTGCTGCCCGCCATGGCGGTCCACTTCGTCGTCAACGTGGCTGTGTTGGCCGCCTGGAGCGAGCAAGGCAGCCTGATCGCCACAGCGCTGGTCTTGGTCCTGTCACTGGGCCTGATGGCCTGGGCGATCCACCGGCCAGGGGCGCCGGCCGAGACCCAGCCCGCGCCGGCGTGACGGCACGAGGGCTATCTGTTCGGTGGTCTCCTTGACGGGATCGGCCGGCTGGATCCGGACCCCCCGACCCAACGCTCGCTCGGCCAGACAAACCGTTCTTTCAAAGACGCTTAGCTGCTCTAACCTTCGATCATCCAAGCGATACCGCCGGCAAGGTCGATCTACCTATAGGTCAACCGTTTGGATGCCCTACCACAATCTTTAAGCCCGAGGCCGTCCAAAGAAGGTGCGACGAGGGGGTCGCCACCAACGAGTTTTCACCAACTCGCCTCCCAACAGCCTCCCAAGCCTCCTGGCGACCTCCCTCGTTCCTTCTCCAAACCTCTGCGTCGCCTCCCGTAGCCACGTCTTCATGTGGCAAGCGACGGGTCGTCAATGACCCTTTAGCTAATGTTTCTTCCTTTCCCGATTTTAGAACACGTTCGATCCAGGGGTGTCTGATCCCCGGGTCCACAAGAACCCACAAGTACCCCGCGTCCCAGTGACGTCCATGCGCTGGACAACCGCAGCCCTGGTGCTCCTGCTGGCCACCACCGCCCTGGCCGGCTGCATCGGGCAGGACGCCGACGACCAGATCGACCCGACCGCTGGGCAGGCTACCGACCAGACCTCGGCCCCCTCCTACCAGCTGCCCGAGGAGATCACCGGTCTCGAGGAGATCACCGGGATCGAGCACGACAGCGCTGCCGGTCTGGTCATCCACGACGGGACCCTCTACGGCTCCGGCCTGGGCGCGGGGTTCTTCACCGTCGACATCAGCGATCCCCAAGATCCGACCAAGCTGGCCGAGCTCACCGAGCTCTACGCCCGCGACGCCGACCTCCTGTTCACCGACCAGGGCACCCCCGTGATCGCCTTGGCTGCCGGTGGCGCTGGGCTCCACTTGGTCGACGTCAGCGATCCGACCAACCCGACGACCTTGGCGGTCGAGGTCGACGTCGGCCAACCGGTCCACAACCTGGCCGTCGTCCCCGGGACCACCTTGATCTACAACTCGCGCAGCCTCGGGGATGCTACCGCGCCCGGCATCGACATCATCGACGGCGCCGATCCCACCCAGCCCGAGGTCGTCAAGGCCTGGGAGTTCCCGCCGACCGCCGGACCCAAACCCGTGGCCACCACAGGCTGCCACGACATCACCGTCTACCCTGAGGTCGACCGTGCCTACTGCGCCGGTGTCACCCAGACCTACATCATGGACATCGCCGACCCCATGGCACCCGAGGTCCTGGGCACCATCGAGAACCCGGCCGTGACCATCCACCACTGGGCCCTGCCAAACCAGGACCACTCGATCCTCATCGTCGGCGACGAGTTCGCCGGCGCCGCTTCGCCGGTCTCCTCGTGCCTGGGTGAGGCCGAGACCCCGGTCAAGCAGGTCTCCCAGCCCACCGCCGGCCTCTGGTTCTACGACATCAGCGATCCTACCACGCCCGTGCCCCAAGGGTACATCAGCGCGCCGCTCCAGCCCGAGGCCTCGGTCTGCACGGCCCACTTCGGCGAGCTGGTCGGCGACCGGGACCTGGTCGCCACCGGCTGGTACACCGCCGGCGTGGTCCTGGTCGATTTCAGCGATCCCACCGATCCCCGCCTGGTCGACCAGTGGAACACCGGTCACAACGTCTGGGATGTCCGCTACGACAACGGCCACCTCTTCACCGGTAACATCGACGGTGGCATGGACGTCCTTCAGTTGACCGGGGAGTGAGCCGTCCATGCCAGCGTCGATGGTACACCGCAGGACGCGCCGGGTCATCGGGGACCGCGTCCGAGGCGCAGACGGGTCCGTGACGGTGCGCGACCCGTCTAGCGTCGACGGTGGCATGGACGTCCTTCAGTTGACCGGGGAGTGAATCGCCCATGCCAGCGTCGAGGGTACACCGCAGGACGCGCCCCTGAGCCATGCTATCAGATGAGGGCCTTGAGGCGCTGATCGAGGATCGCAGCTCCGGGGCCAGCGAGATCACCGCCCAAGCCCGAGAGGTGCTCTGGGAGCTGGCCCGGGCCAGCGACGAGCCCATGACCGCCGTGGGCGACGCTGGGATGCGCCTGGTCCAGGCCCATCCCGCCATGGCACCGCTGCTCAACCTCGTCGATACCACCCTGCACACCCTCGAGGAGCAAGGCCCCGCTGGGCTCGGGGGTCTCGCCAAGGCGGCCGCGGATCGCCACCGGGCCGTCGTCGAGCACGGGGCCCAGCTGGTCGGCGGGCAGACGACCGTGGCAACCTACTCGAGGTCCGGGACCGTGCTGGACGTGATCCGGGCCGCTGCGGCGCCTCCCCGGGTCCTGATCTCCGAGGCCCGGCCCGGTAGGGAGGGTCTCACGGTGGCTCGCGAGCTGGCCGAGGCAGGGATCGAGGTCACCCTCACCGTGGATGCCGCCCTGCCAGGTCTGTTGGCTGACGCTGAGCTCCTCCTGGTCGGGGCCGACAGCCTGTGCCGGGAGGGCGTGGTCAACAAGGTCGGGACCCAGGCCCTGACCCGTGCGGCCAGCGCGGGGGGATGTCCCACCATCGTTCTGGCAAGCACCGACAAGCTCCTGCCCGGGGCCTACCGGTCGGCGCCACCTCTCACGACCCGGGCTGAGCTGGACCTCGATCTGCCGCCGGCGGTCGAGATCGAGGCGCCGCTCTTCGAGGTGATGGCGTGGGGATACGTCGATCAGGTGGTCACCGAGCAGGGTCGCCAGGCCATCGGGGAGATCCAGGCAGCCATCGACGCGGTTGAGCTGCATCCCGCTCTGGCCGGTCGCCTGGAGGGATAGGAGGATCCGATGGCGGTCTGGCCGTCCCCGTGGTGACGGCGGTCCGTCCTACCGTCGAGCGCCATCCTATCGGTGGGTCGAGCCCCCTTGCTGGCCCATGGGCAGGGGGGTCCACGCTTCGAGGTGGCGTCGATAAAGCTGAAAGGGGGCCGAAACCTTCCTTGCGGTTGATGGCCGACCAGCGCGCTCCCGGGGAGACGGTTGATACCGAACGTTTGTCGGTGGTCCTCTCGGCCCTCGGCAACCAGCAGCGGCTGGAGATCCTTCGCCAGCTGATCACCCCGAGACACGTCGGGGAGATCGAGGCCTTCCGGGAGGACACCAGCGACGGACAGACACGCGAGGTCCCGTTGACCCGGCAGGCGATCCTCAGCCACATCGAGAAGCTTGAGGAGGTCGGCCTGGTCGACACGCGGGTGGCCCAAGGCAAGGGCTCCCACACCAAGGAGTACCTGCTGCGAGAGGACCGGCTGTTCATGGTCCTCGAGGAGGTCCGTACCTTGGGCAACCTGGCCATGGAGGCGGTCACGGAACAGGTCCCCGACCGGACCTTGGTGAGCCAGACCGAACCCGAGGCGCCCGAACAGGAGGACGCCCTGGCCACCCTGATCTTGATCCGCGGGATCCGTGAGGGCCGCGTGTTCCCCTTGCACAGCAAGGACTCCCCGGCCCAGTGGTGGGTCGGCCGGGAGCGCAAGGTCGGCGACGAGCTCGTCGATGTCCCCCTGGAGTACGATCTGTTCATCTCCCGGAAGCACGCCGTCCTCAAGCACGAGGACAAACGCTTCTTCCTCAGGGACTCCGACAGTCTCAACGGGACCACCGTGAACTGGACCCAGCAGCTCCGCGGCGGCGAGGAGGTCGAGCTCGAGCACGGTGACGTCATCGGCGTCGGCCGCTCCCTTCTCCTCTTCCGCAGGCCATCTTAGGAGAGGCCGGCGCGGTCCACGCACACGACGGTATCTACCGGCGATCATCAGACATTATAATCTATGATTTCCATCTACAAAGGATGACTGGGGTCCAGGCTGAAGGGTGAGGGTTAACCGAGCCGACACCGCCCGCCCTCCAAGAGGACCAACGTCTGCCGGGGTGCCCGGCCGTAGCCCTTCGACACCTGACGAACCAGGGATCGCCACCGCGACGGTCGGTCCTTGTGCACGGCAGGGCTGGACCTTGCCACCGGGTCCGCTTGCCCGCAGGGAGGTAGCGATCCACCGTCACGACCTTTCCACTGGAAACAGTCGAACCCAACCTAGCAGGCCGGTGCTTGCGGATGGTGCATCGAGGTTCCAAGGCCTTCATATACTCCCCCGCGGTCGTGATGGATGGGCAAGCACACCCGGCCCCGACCAGCCATCCCATCCCATCCTGCCCCCGGTTGGCCCCGGGGAACGTGCATCCCACATCGCGTGGGGTCGGGTGTCCCACCCCCTCAACGGCGACCGGCCGTCCCTCGCCGGTCGCCTTCCTTCTCCTTCCTGGTCGCCCCGGCCGATCCCTGACCGGTGGCCGGGGGCGCCGGGCGCTGTCCCCGTTGTTCCCCTCGGGTAGAGGACCGTTCGGCCTTCCACGAACCCAACCGCAAGGTTAACGACGTCCGGACCGTCATCCAGGGAGGGGACCCCTATCTCAAGACCCAGGATGGCAGGGGCCGACCGGCGGGACGCCCTCCTGCTCTGTGTGCTCTTGATCGTCGCCGGATCCGCCGGGCTGGCGGCCACCCTGATAGGGGCTCCTACGGCGAGCGCTCAAGGTGGCCAAGCCCAGATCGAACGTCTGGAACCCACCCCCCATGTTTTGGGTCCCTCAGGCGGAACCATCACCCTGGCCATGGAGGTCGTCGCCGAGGTCGACGAGATCGCCGTGACCCTGCGGATCAGTCCACCCGGCGGCTCAGCCACCGTCCAGGGCCCCACCGAGGTGGTCGCCAGCCAACCAGGTCGTCTGGTGGGTGAGATCGAGGTCCCTGTCGGGGCAGGTGGCCCGCCAGGCTGGTGGTCGATCAGGGTCTTGCGGATGACCACCACCGAGGACAACAGCACGCGCGAGCTGTCCTTCGGTGGCGAGACGATCGCTTCTTTCTACGTCCACCCTGAGATCCCGGTGGCAGGGCTTCAGGACGCCCCATGGCCCCAGGCCGGCGGAGATCCGGGCCACACCGGCCGGACCCTCTCGATGGGCCCCTCGGACATCGATGTGGTCCGGTGGACCTTCACCGCCGAGGGCTCCCAACCATCCCCCTTCCAGACCCCGGTCATCGGGCCCGACGGGGCCATCTACGCTGTCACGTGGGCCGGTGAGCTCTACGCTCTGAGCCCGTCCGGTGAGCCCGTCTGGCCCAGCCCACTCCGGCTCGGGAGCACGGTGATGTTCCCCCCCTCCGTCGACGCCGAGGGTCGGGTCCTGGTCGCCACCCAGAACAGCGCGGTCCACGCCGTCAACCCCGACGGATCCCGGGCCTGGTCGTACTCGACCGCCGATGCGGCCCAGCGCGGGATGCCGCTGTCGCCACCCGTGGTCGGGCCCCAGGGGCTGATCCATCTGGTCCGCGAACCCTGGACCCTGGTCACCTTGGACCGCCAGGGCGAGCTCGTCCGGTCGCTGGAGCTGACCGTGCCAGAGGGATACCAGACGCCCAGCAGCCCGTCACCGACACCTTTGGCCGGCCCACCCCTGGCCGTCCGGGAGGGCGGCGGCCCCGTGGTCGTCTCGGGCCAAGGCCTGGCCTTGGTGGGACCTTCAGGCCAGCTCGAACAGGCCGTCGGCTGCAACTGTACGCCCCTGGCGGTCAGCCTGGTCCCCGGCCAAGCCACCGCGATGGTGACCGGAGGACAGGAGGTCGTGGGGCTCGACCTAGCGGGTGGAGGGGAGCTCTGGTCGACCGAGGATCAGGTCGGCTCCCAGCTCAGCGGGATCGCCTGGTCCACCCCCACCGTCGGCTGGGGGACGCCCTCCGAGACACCGATCTACATCGTGTCCGAGGATGGCTGGTTGCGGACCATCGAGCTCGACCGGCCCTCGGATCGGCGGGGGATCAACTACCACCAGCCCATCCGTGGCCAGGCCGTGGTCGACGCCGCGGGGAACCTCTACTTCAGCGATGCGTGCCGCACCCTTCGGTCGATCGACGCCGATGCCCGGTTCCGCTGGGCCTTCGAGATCGACACGGAGGGGACCTCGTGCCCGGGCATCGCCTCCGGGCCGGTCATCACGAACAGCGGCGCCCTGCTCTGGCCCAGCCCCGATGGGGCCCTCAGGATGCTGGGCAGCAACCGGTTGCCCGTGGCCTCCTTCGACGTGAACTGGACCGGCGAGACCTACCGGTTCGACGCCGGCGCCTCCCACGATCCCGACGGGGCCCCTCTCACGTACACATGGTCGTTCGGGGATGGCTCCACCGCTTCGGGGGCCGTGGTGACCCACCCGTTCGAGAGCTCGGGGTCCTACACGGTCAAGCTCACCGTCACCGACGGGATCAGCACCGCATCGACGAGCCAGGCCCTGGACGTGAACTTCCCACCGGACCCGGTGATCGCCGACGAAAGCGACGGGCTCGAGATGGTCCTCAACGCCAGCGGCACCACCGACGCCGAGGGCGACCCGATCACCTACACCTGGCACGTCGATGGCGAGCCGGTGGCCAACGGCTCCGTTCTGGCCTTCGAGGCCACCGGACCGCGGGTCTACGATGTGACCCTGAACGCCTCGGATGGGAACCTCCACCGGGTGCGCAGCCTGCAGCTCCTGGCACCGGCCAGCGGTCTATGGAGCTCGGCCACCCTGGCCCTTTACGAGAACGGCTGCCCGGGCTTGTGCACCTTGCCCACCACGCTGACCGTGGTCGAGGACGGCTTCGTCCAGCTCCTCGTCGTGAACAGCGGTTCCCGCCAGATCGAGGTCTCAAGCGACCTGGAACCGGTCACGGGCGGCACCAACCAGCTCACCCTGGCCCCCGGCGAGAAGGGGACCCTGCACCTGGCCGTCGGCGATCCCGGCTCGACCACGATCCAGGTCCAGCCCGCCGGGCAGACCCCTGGCAACCAGGTCCCGGTGACGATCCAGCCGGCGCCCTCGAGGGTCCAGTGGGCGCTCATCCCGCCTGAGGATCCACCCCGGGCCGGCGCGGAGACCACCTACCATATACACCTCCAGGGTCCACCACCGCCGGCCCTGGTCGACCTTGAGGTCAGCCTGCGGGTCGGCGTCGAGGAGGTGGCCAGCCGGGAGGTCACCTTCGTCCCCGACGATCCGATCAACGCCACCGTCCCGCTCTCCTTCGTGCCCGGCTCGACCGGCCCCCTGGAGGTCCAGGGCGTGGTCGAGAGCATGGACACCGAGCGGGCCGTCATCTTCTCCCCGGCAAGCCAGGAGCGAAGCCACGCCACCGAGGTCCTCGAGCCCACCCTGTTCTCCCGGGCCAAGGCCGTCGTCTCCCAGGGCTGGCTCGTCCCGGCGCTCCTGGGGCTCTTGGCCGTAGGCTTGATGGGGACCGGGGGCTGGTACCTCTACCGTCGCGGCCGAGCGACCGGCAAGACGACCGCCCAGACGGGGACCCCCTCGACCGGTGCCCCCGAGGGCGACGGGACCGTGGCAGCGGGCTTCATGCCCCGGAAGATCGAGCGCTTCCACATCGAGCGCGTCCTCGGCGAGGGCGGCTTCGGGACCACCTACCTGGCCACCGACTCGGTCCTCGAACGCCAGGTCGTCCTCAAGGCCATCGAGCACGTGGGCCAAGGCCGATCCCACGAGCTCCTCCTTCATGAAGCCAAGACCGCAGCTAACCTCTCCCACCCCAACGTCGTCGTGGTCCACGACGTCATCGAGGAGGAAGGACGCCTCTTGCTGGTCATGGAGCACGTCGAAGGTGGCACCCTGCAGAAGCGCTTGGACGACGGCGATCTCTCCCCCAAGGAGGCCCTCTCCCTCTTCGCCGACCTCCTGGCCGGCCTGGGCGCCCTCCACGACGCCGGGATCGTCCACCGCGACCTCAAACCCTCCAACATCCTGATCACCCAGGATCACGTGGCCAAGATCACCGACTTCGGCGTCGCTGCCCGCATCGAGGAGACCGCCGAGGGGGAGGATACCTTCGTCGGCACGCCCCGGTACATGGCCCCCGAGCAGCTCGACGGCAAGGCCCCAGGGAGCACGGCCGACCTGTACGCCGCCGGCGCCCTGCTCTACGAGATGCTCACCGGCCAGCACCATCTGGGCCTTCCCGAGAACAAGACGCCGTCGGCCGAGGCGCTCCTCGAACGCAGCTCCGAGCTGCCGGCTCCGGGGCTCCCGGACCCGCTCAACGAGGTTCTCACCAAGGCCCTGTCCCGGTCGCCCGACGCCCGCTACCAGACCGCCAAGGCGTTCAAGGACGACCTGCGGGCCGCGTACAAGGAAGGCAAAGAAGGCTTCTCGACCCAGCATGGCGCCCGCTAGGTGATGGCCGTGCTCTTGGCCCTGGATGACACCGACGGACCGGGCGGCGGATGCACCACCCACGTGGCCTGGCAGATCCAAGCGGCCCTGGGCCCACAGGCCCTTGCAGGTCTCCCTCGTCTGGTGCGTTTGTTCCCGGCCAACCCCTGGAAGACCCGCGGCAACGCCGCCGTGGTCCTCCCCATCGACGACGAGGTCGACCCCGACACAGTCCTCACCCAGGCCTTCGAGGTGGTCGGCCGCCATGCCCGGGTGGCCAAGGGCAAGGGCGCTGGGCTTGCCCTCTTCGAGACCCCGCCGGATGCCCGGTGGTACCGGCAGGGCGTCCAGGGGCTCGTCGAGCTCGACGACGCCACCCAGGCCCTGGTCGACCTCGGTGCTCGGACACGGACCCTTGGGACCGGCCGCGGCCTGATCGGGTGCTTGTGCGCGGCGGCCTGGCGCCCGGGGGCCCAGGCCACCTACGAACACATCACCTACCGCCAACCCGATCGCTGGGGGGCCCCCCGGGACGTGCACAGTCGCTCGGTGGCCGACGTGACCGCTACCTACCCCGAGACCTTCGATACGATCGATCCCATCGATGGCCACCTGGCCATGGTCCCGGCCACCCCCTGCCCGGTCCTCTACGGGCTTCGAGCCACCCGTCCGGGCCGGCTGACCGAGGCGGTGTCGGCCGTCGGTAGCGAACCGGTCCTAGGCCGCCAGCTGTTCGTATCCAACCAAGCCAGCGATGATCATATCCTGGATGCGTGCCTGGCACCGCTGACCGTCACACAGGCCCCCGAGGCCCTGACCGGCGGCCACGTCCGGCTGGCCGGCCAGACCGAGGAGGGCGACCAACGCGTCTGCATGGCCTTCGAACCGACCGGACAGCTGCGCCAGGCCGTGCTCGACGTCGAGCCCGGTGACCGGATCCTGCCGGTCGGCCACCTAGAGGACGGCCAGGTCAACCTCGAGAAGCTCCTGCACGTCCCGGCCCGCCGCCGACGCCGGCAACGCTGCCCGGCGTGCGACCGGGCCATGAGCTCGGCCGGGGTCCGGGGTGGGGTCCGGTGCACGCGGTGCGGTCACCGGGCACCCAAGCGCTACGAGCAGCCTGAGCCGACCTGGTACGAGGCCAACGTCTCGGCACGACGCCACCTGGCCCGACCGCTGGCCCTGGGGCTTGCCCCCCGGGTCGAGGCCGCCGCCGACCGGCTCGTCGCCGAGCCCGTGGCCCAGGGCCCGATCACCCTGTCCTCGACCGGCGCCTGACGGGTCTGCCAGGCCCCGGGACCGCGTTGTTACGAGGGCCTTGACCGAAGACTTATCAAAGGGCCAACACTCCCTTAGACCGTGGTCCTAGGCGGCCTTCAAGACAACCTGCGGGACACGCTCAACAAGATCGCCCGGGCCGGGCGCATCGACGACGATCTCGTCAAGGAGATCGTCCGTGACATCCAGCGTGCCCTGCTCAAGGCCGACGTGAACGTCAAGCTGGCCTTGCAGCTGACCCGTTCGATCCAGGACCGGGCCCTCAACGAGGCCCCGCCGGCCGGTGCCAGCCCCCGAGAGCACGTCGTCAAGATCGTCTACGAGGAGCTCGTGGACGTCCTCGGCGAGCACCGGGAGCTGGGGCTGAAGAAACAGACGATCATGCTGGTCGGGCTCTACGGCCAAGGTAAGACCACCACCGCCGGCAAGCTGGCCAAGCACTTCCAGAAGAAGGGCCTGCGCGTCGGGCTGATCGCAGCGGACGTGCATCGACCGGCGGCCTACGACCAGCTCAAGCAGATCAGCGAGCAGGTCCAGGCCCCCTTCTACGGGGACCCGGACGCCGACGAGGACGACGCCCCGCGCGTCGTCGAGGAAGGGCTTGAAGAGCTGGACCAGAAGGTCGACATCAAGATCGTCGACACCTCCGGGCGCCACTCCCTGGACGACGCGCTCGTCCAGGAGATGGAGGACGTCTTCGCCGTCGCGAACCCTGACGAGAAGCTGCTCGTCATCGATGCCACGGTCGGCCAGCAGGCCGGACCCCAGGCCCAGACCTTCGACGAGGCCGTCGACGTCAGCGGTGTCGTGCTCACCAAGATCGACGGGTCGGCCAAGGGCGGTGGCGCCCTCTCCGCGGTCAGCGAGACCGGTGCGCCGATCGTCTTCGTCGGGACCGGCGAAGGTCTGGCCGATCTGGAGGTCTTCGACCCGCCCCGGTTCATCTCGCGGCTTCTCGGCATGGGGGATATCCAGACCCTCCTCGAGCGGGCCGAGGAGGCCGTCGGCGACCAGGAGGAGGCCGAGGAGACGGCCAAGAAGATCCTCTCCGGCCAGTTCACCCTCCACGAGCTTCGCGAGCAGATGGACATGCTCTCCAACATGGGCCCCCTCTCCAAGATCGCCGACATGATCCCCGGCATGGGGGGCATGCAGCAGAACCTCCCCAAGGGCCACATGGAACAGTCCCAGGCCCAGATGGAGAACTTCAAGGTCATCATGGACTCGATGACCGACGAGGAGATGAGCGACCCCGACATCGTCAAGGGCAGCCGCCTGCAGCGGATCGCCATGGGCAGCGGCCGGGACCCCAAGGAGGTCAAGGAACTGCTCAAGTACTACGAGATGTCCAAGCGGGCCATCAAGGGCTTCTCAGGCGACCGCAAGATGCAGAAGCGCCTGATGAAGAAGCTCGACTTCGGCGACCTACCCGGCGATCTGCAACCGTGACGCCTGGCTAGCCCGGACGCCGGTAGACGACCGACCCGTTCTCGTGACGCTCCACCAGGCCGGCCTGGGTCAGCTTGTTCAGGTGGAAGTGGACAGAGCCTGGGTTGGCCTCCATCACGTGGGCCAGCTCGACCAGGGACAACGGCCGGGTCTCCAAGAGCTCGACGATCCTGGCCCGCTTGGGGTTGCGGAGCAGGTGCTCGGTGACCGCCTCCTCCTCGCGGCCTGTCGGGTAGTGGATCCGGCAACGGCCCTCGGTCACGTGACGGACCATGCCGGCCTCCTCGAGCTTTCGGACGTGGTGGCGGACCGTCGATCGGGCCGCCTCGAGCTCCTGGGCGATCTCTCCCAGGGAGAGGCCCGGTTGCTTGCGCAACAGCTCGTAGGCTGCTGCCCGGGTCTCGTGGTCCAGGACGTCGTCGGGTGTGATCCGCGAGTAGAGGCTGGCCAGGAAGGGGCTCAGCCGACGCACGAGGGTCGACGGGCTCCAAGCGCTGGGTTGGGCGTGGACGACGGCCAGCGCGGCCACGGCGGCAGCGGCGGCCCCTTGGCCCGCGACGAGCTCGGCCACGAGGTCCGTGGCACCCTGGACGGGTGCTTGGCTGGCCTCTTGGCTCGGGTGGCTTGTCGAGGGATCTGAGTTCTCAAGGGTGGAGGCCTCTTGCTCGAGCGTGAGGGTGTAGCCTGGGGCCGCGATCAGCTCGCCGGGTCCTAGGTACCGGACCTCGGCGTGCACCTGGCGCTCGGCCACCTCCGCTTCGACGACCTCGGTGGAGATCGTCAGCGTAGCGGCGTCGGTCTCGGCGGCCAAGGAACCGTCGTCGGCGACCTGGACGGTCCCCTGGTCGGCGAGGGTGACCTCGGTCTCGTCCAGGCCTAGATCCTCCGTGATGCCACCCAAGGGCAGCAGCGCGGAGATCAGCAGGATCGCGATGCCTTGGCTCACCTCTCAAGCCACCTCTTCGGTCGAAGACCCCTCGAGCCTCTTAAGAGGTTCGTGGCCACGTCGTTAAAACGTCCCTCTGGCCTGATCCGAGAGCGGTTCGAGATGGCGCCTCGACTGGCCGGTCAGAGGTTCCGGAGAAGCGGGGGACAGCCTCCCCCACGCAGCATGACTTATCTACGAGACAGCTGGCACGTTCTCTACTTCAACCTGCCGGGGAGCTCTGGTCCACGGGCGGCGTCGGGATCATCGAAGGGGATCGCCCGCCATGACGACCCGTGTGAGACAGGGGCCGGCAGGCTTGATCGGGTCGAGCGGCCAGCCGGCAGAGGATGCCGACGGCTTGGGGGAAAGGAAGGTCCGCCGGGCCAGTGGGGATCCCGGCCCGGCGGCGACAGCACGTGTCCAGCCTATGGCCATCCCCCCAGAAGAGGGGGGATGGCCAGACGGAGGTGAGGAACGGTCCATCAAGGCGGTCCTGCGGCGTCCCATCCCGCTTTGCCTTGACTCGAGGCCAGACAACCCCTCAATCATTACAATCCTTATAATGATTTTGTGTAGTTGGATGGACCTACTAGTCCTTCAGATGGTTACTAGTCCTTCCAGTCCTTCCGGTGGAGCACGACCCGATCGGGGGTCGCCGTCTGGGTCCCTCCAACCCTTTTTATGGGACGGGCGGATGCTCGGCCCATGCCTGAGACGGGCAACACCGAGGACGGGCTCTCCGCGCTCCCGGAGGATGCCCCGGTCTGCGCGCTGGACTTCCGCTACGGGACCGACGAGATCAAGGCGGTCTTCAGCGAGTCCGGGAAGCTGGCCCGGCTGCTCGAGACCGAAGCGGCCCTTGCCCGGGCCCACGCTCGGGTCGGCAACATCCCCGCGGAGGCCGCCGAGGAGATCAGCCGCAAGGCCACCCTCGAGCACGTCTCACCCGCCCGCGTGAAGGAGATCGAGGCCGAGATCAAGCACGATCTCATGGCCGTGGTCGTGGCCATCACCGAGCAGTGCGAGGGGGAGGCCGGCCGCTACGTCCACCTGGGTGCTACGTCCTACGACATCATCGATACCGCCAACGCGCTGATGATGCGCGAGGGCCTGGATCTCCTCGAGGAGCAATTGGTCCGGCTCGAGCGCGCCCTGGCCACCTTGGCCCGGGCCCACCAGGACACGCCCTGCCCCGGTCGGACCCACGGCCAACACGCCGTCCCCACCACCTTCGGGTACAAGATGGCCACCTTCCTCTTGGAGGTCCACCGCCACCGGGGTCGCCTGCTCGACGCACGGGACCGCTGCCTGGTCGGCAAGATGATGGGCGCCGTCGGCACCGGTGCGGCCTTCGGCGAGGCGGCCTTCGAGATCGAGGCCGCCGTCGGCGACGAGCTTGGCCTTCCCATGGAGACCGCGCCGACCCAGATCGTCTCCAGGGATCGCTACAACGAGGTCTTCGGGCACATGACCTCCCTGGTCACCAGCCTGGAGAAGTTCGCCACTGAGATCCGCAACCTCCAACGCAACGAGATCGACGAGGCTGCTGAGGGCTTCGACCGGGAGTCCCAGGTCGGCTCCTCGACCATGGCCCAGAAGAGGAACCCGGTCTCCTGCGAGAAGATCACCGGCTTGGCCAGGATCGCCAGGTCCTTCCTCAACCCCGCCTACGAGAACGCCGTCCAGTGGCACGAGCGAGATCTTTCCAACTCCTCGGCCGAGCGCTTCATCCTCCCGCACCTGTTCATCCTCACCCACGAGGCCACCCGGGTCACCGCGGATGTCTTCCAGGACCTCCAGGTCAACACGGAGAAGATGCGCGAGAACCTCTACCTGACCCCCACCATCACAGCAGAGGCCCTGGTCATCGCCCTGACCGAGCGCGGCATCGGGCGCCAGGAGGCCCACGAGGTCGTCCGGCAGGCCAGCATGGGTACCAGCTCCCGGCAGGCGTTCGGTGAGGCCCTGCTGGCCGACGACCGCGTGGCCGACCTGCTCAAGCCCGACGAGGTCGAGGACCTGCTCGAGCCGACCAACTACCTGGGCAAGGCCCACGAGCTCGTCGACCGCGTCCTGACCGAGACCGGCCACGACGCCTAGGGCGGATCAGACCCCTCCGGTCCCGAGCGTGAGCGGTCGCGATGCCTCGCCGAGCAAGCGGGCCGCTGGGAGGGGGAAAGGTGGCACGGCCGGGCCCGGGAGGCGTGGGGCCCGACCGGCCTTCGTCCCGTCGCGATCGCGGCCCGTCGGTCATAGGTCAGGGACCGGCCGCACCGCGACAAGGTTTGACGGGATACACCTAGGTGTCGGGTCCGCAACCGGTCGGTTGCGTCCGATCGAGCCGGCCGTCCTACGGCTCGCTCAGACGCTCGGGCCAGCCATCGTGGGGGGCAGCCTGGTACACAAGCGAGGTCCGGCCCACGCTGACCACGTCGCCAGGTCGAAGGACGGTGCGTCCACCCTCGGGGATCCGGGCGAAGTTGATGCGGGTGCCGTTCGAGCTGAAGACGTCGACCAGGGCATGGCCCTCGGGATCGACCTGAACCTCGGCGTGGCGGCTGGAGACGAAGGGGTCGTGGTCCAGCTCGAGATCCCTGTCTGGGTCCCGACCGATCGTCCAGCGGGGACCGTCGCCCTCCAGCGGGAAGCGGGTGCCGGCCTCGGGCCCGGAGACGATGAGGAGGTGGGCCGTCGGGCATGTCTCCTGCTCCTTGCGGGCCTCTGGCTGGTCCTCGGTGGCCAGCATCAGGGTCCGCTCCTCCCGCTCGTTGTCTGGGCCCCCTTCGGGCTCCAGCTTGCCCAGATCGGCGATGCGCATGCCAAGCGCGAACAACCGCTGGGGGACCACCTGGTACTCGGCCACCGGCCCTGTGTCCCGCCACCCCTGGAGCTCCCGGAGGAACCCACGTTGCTCGAGCTTCTCGATGTGCTTGGAGGCCGACTGCCGGGACATATCCAGGGCCTCGGCGATCTCCTCCCGGTAGCGTGGCCGGGTGAGGATGTGAAGCAGCTGGAGACGGTTCTCGTTGGAGAGGGCCGACAGGTCGGCGCACAGCTCCTCGGTCCGGTCCCTATCTTGGACGATCTGTGTCACTGTCGGATCACGCTCTCGATCTCCTCGGCGAACCGGCGCGCGGTCGGGAACCGACGTCCTGGTTCCTGGGCCAGCGCTGTGGCCAGGAGGTCCTCGACCTCCGGTGGAACCTGGTTGGAGATGATGACCTGCTCGGTCTGGCTCGGTGGCGCGCCGTATAGGGTCTCGAAGAGCACTGCCCCGCACGCGTAGACATCGGAGCGCTCGGTGCCCTGGGACCGTCCGTCGGAGACCTCGGGGGCCATGTAGGACAAGGTGCCCGCCTGACCGTCGTCTTGATCGATCATCGTCTGGCCCGAGCGGCCGACGGCCACGGCCACGCCGAAGTCGGCGACCTTGGCCCGGCCGTCGTCGGTGATCAGGATGTTGGATGGCTTGATGTCCCGGTGGACCACGCCAGCGTCGTGGACGGCCTGGAGACCGGACAGGACGTCGTAGAGGATCCCTAGGGCCCGTTTCCACGGCACCGAACCTCTGGATTGGAGGAGATCGGCTAGGCTTCCGCCTTCGATGTGCTCCATGACGATCACCGGACGGTCGCCGTCGTCCAGGATCTCGTCGATGCGGACGACGTTCGGGTGACGGACCTTGGCCGCCAGCCGGGCTTCCTCGAAGAACCGATCGCGGAGCGTCGGGTCGCGCTGCCATCGGGGCAGCGGCTCTTTGAGGACCACCAGGCGATCCCGGGAGCGATCGCGGGCCAGCCAGGTGCGCCCTGCCCCACCCTCGCCGAGCAACCGCAGCCGCTCGTAGCTCTCGGCCACCTCTGCGTCCCGGGTGATGACCACCGCGTTGCGAGCGTAGTACCGAAGGACCCGGTGCTCGTCCTCGCTGATACCGTAGCGTTCCCGCAGGGCCCGTAGGAAGGTTTCATCCTCGTCCAGGGTCTCGCGAGCCATGGCCGCCTCGAGGGCCGCACGGTATGCGTCGATCCGCTGCTCGTAGAGGACCTCCTCATGGTCGACCGGGTTGTCCGGAGCCGTGCCGACCCCGAACAGGCGCCGGGCGGCCTTCAGGCTGGGCAGGAAGGCCAGCGATGTCGTGGCCAGGCCAACCACGACCGGGGCCGCCAGGCCGGTGAAGACGGTGCTGGCCAGGCCGAAGGTCGCCGCCCCGCCGGCCAGAGCACCGGTGGTGCCGGTGGCCGTGGCGCCGGCCCGCTTGACGCTGCCGTCGAGATCGAACAGACGCCACCGAGCCATGCCGTAGGCGATGATGCCGACACCTAGGATCCGCCAGGCACCCACCGTGTTCAGACGGGGCAGGAGCTCCAAGGATAGGATCCCCTCGCCGAGGCCGAAGAGGAAGGGCACCGCGGCCGAGAGGCTGACCAGGTTGAACTGCCGGCGCTCGATCGAGGTGGGCGCCAAGGTGGCCTCCCGGCGGGCCCGGATCGCGACCCATCCGAGGATCGCGGTGAGCACGAGGAACAGGAGGGCGAAGGGGACGTTCTGGCTTGTCGGTCCGTAGAAGGCGGCCCAGCCTCCCCAGAAGCCGAACTGGTGGCCCGCGGTGACACCCAGGTACAGCGCTAGGCCGGCGGCCAGGGTGCTGGAGCGCTGGGTCGTCCGGGGGGTCGGGGCGTCGAGCATCCCCCGCCACAGGACCAACAGGGCCGTCCCGAACGAGAGGAAGAAGACCGACTGCAGGGGCAGGTAGAGCGGTCCCCAGTGGGCCAGGAGACCGGTATCCCCGCGGGTGACACTCTCGAGCCAGAGCGAGGGTTCAAGGATCAAGGTGGCTGCGCTGAGGACCGCCACCGCCCCCAGGCTCCAGGCGAGACCCCGCCACCGCCAAAGGTGGCCGCCGCTCCGGGATTGCGCTCTCGAGAACTCCATCAGCAGGTAGGGGAGCAGGAAGAGGCAGCCCAGGCTGGCCACCAGCAGCTTGGCGGCGGAGCCTGGGTCTTGGACGCTGCTGGCCAGGTTCCCCAGGATGATGTAGCCGGCCCAAAGGATCGCGAATAGACCGAACGCCAGGCTCCCTCGAGGGCGGCTTTCACCGCCTCGCAGGGCCCAGATGCCGAGAGCGATGAGCGCGATGCCGCTGGCCAGTGCGAGGCTCGAGGACAGGAGGTTGAGCGAGAGGACCATCTGCGCCTACCTCACTCCCTCAGCATCCGGGATCACAGGGTCGAGGCTCTGGCCCATCTAGGCCCAACAAGTAGTCATCATCATCCTCCGAGAGGGAGTCCATCCGGGCGTCCAGCCCGATGGTCCGGGTCTGGCTGGTGTCGTCGCTCGTGTCGTGGACCTTGAGGTAGTAGGTCCCCCCCTCGTCGAAGGTATGGCTCCCGGCGTCGTTGTGCTCCAAGCTCATCAGGACGCTACCGGTCGCGTCGACCAGGTCCAGCCGCAGATCGCCGGAGCCGGAGGCATGGGAGAGGGAGAGGGTGATGACCTCGCCGGCCTCGGCGTCGACCGAGTAGACATCGGCGGTGTCGCCACCTGACAGGCTCCCGCCGGCACAGCCTTGGCCGATGGTGGAGGCCGTGGCCACCGTGTCCCCAGCGTCGCTCCCGGCGCCCGCATCGCCCTCGGCCAACAGCTCGGAGGCGGCGAACGTCTGAAGGCCGAAGCTCCAGTCCCCCGGGGCCCGTGCCTGATCGTTCGCCTTGGTGAACCCGAACCGGACCTCCGAGGCCCCAGCACCGGCCAGGGCCATATCCACGGATCGATCCTGCCCCTTGTGGGCCTGGGTCCGGATCGTGCTCAGCCCGGGGAGGTCCAGGGTGACCTGGGTGGTCGCTGAACCGCTGGCGGTGGCTTCGACGCAGAGGTCCGCGCTGTCCGCGCTCAACCCGAACCAGTCCACGTCGTCCTCGCTGTGGAGCGCGCCGTCGTACTGGCCGGGGCCGGCCAGGAGGGTCGGGGCGCTCTTGGCATCCGATGCATCGGTACCGGAACCTGCATCTCCACTGCCGCTGCTGGCCTGTGTATGGACCAGCAACCTCTCCGTTGACGGGATCATGTCGCTCGTGCCTGCCACCACGAGGGCCGTGCAAACGAGGACGCCTCCCAAGACGAACGCGACAAAGCGTTTCAGATAGACCGCCTCCGAGCCAACCCATCGCACGGAAGGGATATCAAAGATTCGTCAAGCGCAACCGTTTGGCTGCGCATCTCCGTGGCCGCGGCGGATGCCCGCTAGAGGGAACCACGCGTCCGAATCGAGCTTCGATACAGCGCTTGATGAGCGTTGGGCCTGGAGGTCGATCGACCGAGGCATCCGCGTCGGCGCAACCCGCCGGCTGCAGCTGGACGC
>CAZBKU010000015.1:0-23431 GCA_964492585.1 uncultured Thermoplasmatales archaeon
GTGGCCCCCAGGGTCTCCTGGCAGTCGGCCCGCGCCCGGGAGCGCACGTCCACGATCTCCAGGGTCTGGCCCGTGGGCAGGGGCAGCTGGACCGAGGCGAAGCTGGCGTTGGCCTCGACGGCCGTCCCGGTGAAGGTCACGGCCGACTCGGCGCCGTGGACGGCGTGGCCGACCTCGGGGATCACCAGTTGGGCGAGATGGCGTCGTGTGTCCTGCTGGACCCAGTCGGTGTCCGCCGTGGTGACCCCGGGCTCGGCCCGGTCCTCACCCAGGCCCATGGCGAACGTGCGACCCTCCCAGCGGACGACCTCGAGATCCTGGCAGGCCTGGTCGGTGGCCCCGTCGTCGTCGGTGACCGTCAGGCAGACCTGGTAGGTGCCCGGCAGGGCGAAGACGTGGGTGACCTGGGGCCCGGTCAGCCGGGTCCCGTCGCCCAGGTGCCAGACCCGGTCGACGATCTGCCCGTTCTCGTCGGTGCTGGTGTCGTCGAACGTGGTCACACCGCCGCGTCGGGCCGTGGTCGGGTCCACGGTGAACCCTGCCTCGGGGGCCGGGTTGGTGACCGTGATCGTCCGGCAGTCGGTGTCGGTGGCGCCGTCGTCGTCGGTCACGGTCAGGCAGGCCTGGTAGGTGCCCGGGTCGTCGAAGACGTGGGTGGTGGACCCCTGGGCCAGGACCTGGTCGTCCAGGGTCAGCTCCCGGTCCACCAGCTCCCCGTTGGGGTCGTGGCTGTCGTCGATCAGGTCCACGGGCAGGTTGGACAGGGGATCGGCCGGGTCGACCACCAGGTCAGCCACCGGGGCCGGGTTGGTCACGGCAAGGTCCACCGGGCACGAGGTCACCTCGCCCTGGCTGTCGATGGCCCTCAGGGACAGCTCCCACGTGCCGACCTGCGGGTCCTGCCAGGCCAGGGTGCCGTTGGTCGTCGTCCCGTCCTTGGCCTGGGTGAGGGCAAGGCCGTCGGGGGCCCCGAACACGGCCAGGTCGATGGTCCGGTTGGGCCCCTGGGTCGTGGCCTGCAGGTCCAGCGGACCGATGGCCTCGTGGCTGATGGCGTCGAGCAGGTCCCCGCAGGGCAGCTCGGCGGCAAGCTCGGGTGGCGGCACGTCGCGGACGTGGATCGTCTCGCACGTGCCGCTCTCGTCGCCGTCGTCGTCGGTGACGACCAGGCAGACGTTGTGGTCGCCTGGCGAGGCGAACACGTGCTCGAGGCTGGTCGCGTTGTCGCCGTCTTGGCCGGGGATCGACCAGGTGTGGGCCACCAGGTGCCCGTTGGGATCCAGGCTCTTGCTTTCCAGCAGGATCCGGGTGTCCTCCAGGGGGCTGATCGGGAACCACTCGAAGCCCGGCTCGGGGACCAGGTTCTCGACGTCCAGGTCGATGGGGCACTCGACGATCTGGCCGTCGCTGTCCTCGGCGATCAGGGTCATCGACCAGGTCCCGACCTGGGGATCGTCCCAGGAGAGGCTGGCGGTGGTCGTGTTGCCGTCCTGGCTGGTCGTGAAGACGAGCTCGGCCGGGGCGCCCTCCAGGCTGAGGGTCACGGTCCGGTCGTCGCTGGGCGAGGTGGCCGACAGCTGGAGGGTGTCCAGGGGGTCGTGGCTGATGGCGTCCAGGATCCCGCTGCAGTCGATGGGCAGCTCCAGCTCGGGCGGCGGGATGTCCTGGACGTCGACGTCGTGGCACGTGGTCGTCGTGGCGTTGTCGTCGTCGGTGGCCGCAAGGCACACCGTGCGCGTGCCCGGTGTGTCGAACCCGTGCTCCACCGTGGCGCCTGTGCCCAGGGTCTGGCCGTCGGCTGTCCACACCAGCTCGGTGATCTCACCGTTGGGGTCGGTGGCGTTGCTGACCAGCTCGAGCAGGTCGTCGATCGTCACCAGCTCGGGGGTCCAGGAGAACCCGACCACCGGTGGGAGGTTGACCACGTCGAGATCGATGGTGCAATCCACGAGCTTGTCCCGGTCGTCGATGGCTCGCAGGGTCACCGGGTGCGTGCCGACCTGGGGGTCCTCCCACGTGACGGTGCCCTCGGTCAGGTTACCGTCCTGGGTCGTGCCCATGGCCAGGCCGGTGGGCGGGTCGACCAGGGTCAGGTCCACGGTCGTGTTGTGGTGAGGGGAACGGGCCTGGACCTGGAGGGGGTCCATGGGGTCGTGGCTGATCAGGTCCAGGAGCCCGTCGCACGCGATCGGCAGCTCGATCTCCGGCGGTGGGATGTCGTCGACCTCCACCGTCTGGCACCCGGTCGCGTCGTCTCCGTCGTCGTCGGTGACGGTCAGGCAGACCTCGTGGAGGCCAGGCTCGGTGAACCGGTGGGCGACCTGGGTGTCGTTGTCGCCGTCTTGGCCGGGGATCGACCAGGTGTGAGCCACGATGTGCCCGTTGGGATCCAGGCTCTCGCTGGTGAAGTTCAACAGGGTCTCGATGTCCGGATCCAGGGGCAGCCAGTCGAAGATCGGCTCGGGCAGCAGGTTCTCCACGTCCAGATCGATCCGGCACTCGACGAGCTGACCGTCGCTGTCCTCGGCCACGATCGTCATGTTCCACGCGCCGACCTGGGGATCGTCCCACGAGAGGGTCCCGTGGGTGGTGTTGCCGTCCTGCTCGGTGGTGAACACGAGGGCCTCGGGCTGACCCTCCAGGGTGAGGGTGATGGTCCGGTTCTGGCTGGGCGAGGTGGCCGACAGGTTCAGCGTGCCCAAGGGGTCGTGGCTGATGGCGTCCAGAATCCCGCCGCACTCGAAGGGCAGGTCCAGCTCGGGCGGGGGCACGTCCTGGACCTGGACGATGCTGCAACCCGTGGCGCTGTCGCCGTCGTCGTCGGTGGCGGTCAGGCAGATCTCCCGTTCGCCGGCGACGTCGACCTCGTAGCTGGGTGTGGCCCCGGTGGCCTGCGTGCCATCGGGGAAGGTCCAGACCAGCTCGGTGATGTACCCGTTGGGATCCTCGGCCAGGCTCTCCAGGTCGATCACCGTGCCGACCTCAGGGAACGAGGGGAGCCAGTCCAGGCCGACCTCGGGCAGGAGGTTGTCGACGTCCAGCTCCACGCGGCACTCGACGAGCTGACCGTCGCTGTCCTCCACGACCAGGGTCATGTTCCACGCGCCGACCTGGGGATCGTCCCAGGACAAGCTCCCGTGGGTGGTGTTGCCGTCCTGCTCGGTGGTGAACACGAGGGCCTCGGGCTGACCCTCCAGGGTGAGGGTGATGGTCCGGTTCTGGCTGGGCGAGGTGGCCGACAGGTTCAGCGTGCCCAAGGGGTCGTGGCTGATGGCGTCCAGAATCCCGCCGCACTCGAAGGGCAGGTCCAGCTCGGGCGGGGGCACGTCCTGGACCTGGACGATGCTGCAACCCGTGGCGCTGTCGCCGTCGTCGTCGGTGGCGGTCAGGCAGATCTCCCGTTCGCCGGCGACGTCGACCTCGTAGCTGGGTGTGGCCCCGGTGGCCTGCGTGCCATCGGGGAAGGTCCAGACCAGCTCGGTGATGTACCCGTTGGGATCCTCGGCCAGGCTCTCCAGGTCGATGAGCGTGCCGACCTCGGGGAACGTGGGCGCCCAGTCGAGATCGACGATGGGCAGGAGGTTCTCCACGTCGAGGTCGATCGGGCACTCGCTGATCAGGCCCTGGCTGTCCTCGGCCACGATCGTCATGTTCCACGTGCCCACCTGGGGATCGTCCCAGGAGAGGCTGGCCGTGGTCGTGTTCCCGTCCTGGCTGGTCGGGAAGCTCACATCGGCCGGCGCCTGCTCCAGGGACAAGGCCACCGTCCGGTTCTGGCTGGGCGAGGTGGCCGACAGGTTCAGCGTGTCGAGCGGGTCGTGGCTGATGCCCTCCAGCAGGCCCCCGCAGTCCAGGGGCAGATCGAAGGTCGGTGGCCGGACGTCCTCGACCTCCAGGCTCCGGCAGGTCGTGGCGTCGTCGCCGTCGTCGTCGGTGGCCGTGAGACACACGTCCTTGACCCCAGCGCTCTCGAAGCTGTGCTGGACCTCCTGGCCGGTAGCCTGGCTACCATCGGGGAAGCTCCAGTCCAGGGCGACGATCTGGCCGTTGGGATCGTCGGCCAGGCTGGTCAGGTTGACCAGCTCGCCGACCTCCGGGATCTCAGGGAGCCAGTCGAGATCGACGGTGGGCAGGAGGTTGGTGATCTCCAGGGTGAACAGGCAGTCGGCGATCTCCTCCTGGCTGTCGGTGGCCCTCACGGTCACCTCCCAGGTGCCGACCTGGGGATCCTCCCAGGTCACGGTCCCGGCGGTCGTGTTCCCTTCCTGGGTCTGGTCCAGGGCCAGGCCCGAGGGGGCTTGGTGCAGGGAGAGGCTGACCGTCCGGTTCTGGCTGGGCGAGGTGGCCGACAGGTTCACCGTGCCCAGGGGGTCGTGGCTGATCCCCTCGAAGACGTCGCCGCACGCCAGGCCGGGATCGAAGGTGGGCGCGGGGACGTCGTCGACGTGGATGGTCCGGCAGGCGGTGGCGCTGTCGCCGTCGTCGTCGGTGGCCGTCAGACAGACCTCCTGATCCCCCGGCGCCAAGCGCTCTTGGACCTGGGCCCCGGTCAGGGTGGACCCGTCGGGCAGGGTCCAGGCGTGCTCGACGATCTGGCCGTTGGGATCGGTGGCCTGGCTGACCAGGTCGACCAGGGTGTCCTCGTCGGGCTCGGCCGGCGACCACCCGAGGTCGACCTCCGGCAGGAGGTTGTCGACGTCCAGCGTGAACGAGCACAGGGTCGACAGGCCGGTGTCGTCGGTGGCCGTGAGCTGGACGGTGTACTCGCCCACGCCCGGGTCGCTCCAGGTCAGCTGGCCGGTGGATGGATCCTGGCTCCCGGTGTCCAGCGAGAGGCCCGTGGGTCCGGCGTCCAGGGTCAGCTCGACGCTGCGATGATCGAAGGCCGGCGTGGCCGAGACGTCCATGTCCAGGGCCTCGTGGCTGACGGCCTCGTGGGTCGCCCCGCAGACCGAGGGCGCCTGGAAGCTCGGGCCCTGGTCCTCGAGGACCTCGATGGGGACCCGGGCCATGCCGGAGTGCCCGTTGCGGTCGACGGCGGTGACCTCAAGCTCGTAGTCACCCGGGGGGGCCTCGGAGCCGTTGAAGGCCGGGCTTGTGACGTTGACCTCGGTGGTCTCGTTCTCCGTGGCGACGTCGATGGTGTGGGACCACCCGATGTCGGGGCTGGTCTCGAAGACGACCTTGTCGATGGGGCACTGGCCGGTGGCGCTGGCCTCGAAGGCCAGGTCCCCGATGATCGAGGCGTTGCCCGGGTCGGGGCCGTCCTCGTGGAGCACGCCATGATCGTAGATGGCACCGACCTGGGGCACCTCGGCGGTGGTCTGGGGCGGATCGGCCGGGGTGACCTGACGGACGAACTCGGCCACGGTGTCGGCCAGCTCCTGGGCGTTGTCCAGGCGGACGTAGTCGCCGGCGGTCACGTTGGCCACGTACCGGAAGGCCTGCTCGGCCCGATCGATGTCGGCCTGGGAGACGTTCTCCTCGTCGACGTTCCCGTCGACCATGAGCCCCCGGACCTCGGCGGCGCCCAACCGGTCGGCCACGGTCTGGAAGTCCACGTCATCGCCGCCGCCCACAGCGGCGTCCCGTCCGGGGTCCAGGCCGAAGCTCTGATCGAAGAAATCGTCGTCGTGGGGGTAGGCATCGCCCCAGACGACCAGGATCCGGGTGGCATCGGCCCGCCAGGCAGGTAGCTCGGCGGCCTCGAGGTAGACCCTGCTGTAGGCCTCGGCGTAGTCGGCACCGTTGCGGATGGTCAGGTTCTCCAACTGGCTCTGGAGCGCGGTCAGGTTGGTCCCCAGGCTGTGCTGGACCTTCCACGGGTGATCGTTCCACTCACCGTAGATGTCCTTGTAGTCCGGGTAAGCGTAGGTCCCGTAGTAATCGGAGAACGAGGCCAACCCGAAGGTGGCGTTTGGCACGTCCTGGCTGATCCTGTCGATCAGGTAGCTGGCGTTCTCCTTGGAGCTGTCGATCTCCGGCCGCATGGAGGCCGAGACATCCAGGGCCAGCATCACGTCCACGGGGCTGGTGACCACGGACTGGCAACCGTCGTCGGTGGTCTCCTCGGCCTGCCCGGTAGGCGCGGCCATGAGCAGCCCGGCGACCAAGGTGATGGTCCCGAGCAACAGCGCGTGGTGGTAGCGTGTGGTCATCCGAAGGTCTCCCCCGGGGGGCCGTTCAGCACGTCGCCGGGGTGGGGACCTGGTCGCGTCGGGCAACCGATCCAGCAGGGAGACAAGGAGCACGCCCCCATCAGCCGCCCACGCTGGTCGTCGCAGGGCCCGACCAAGGCCTCCCATCCGGGTGTACCGGACCTCCCACCCTTACCAACGTCAATGTGATTGTTAAACTTCCGCAAGAATACGTTTTCATAAGGGGTAACTAATACAGGAATAGAAATGTCTTCCTTGGGATAATAGAATCCTGATAGTAAGGATAGATGTGGGGCTGCCAAGGGAGCCAGCGCCCGCCTGGATGGCGCTCGCTCTCGGCCCGGTTCGTCGTTCTATGATAGTCTGAACGTCGTGCGACGATACCGCGGTCGTCCACGGTGGACCGCCGGGCGGCGCCCAGGGGGGAGGGGGCTCGGGGTTGTTGCCTGGGCAGCCGCCGGCGGGCTCATCCGTCGCCGCAGGTGTCGACGATCGCCTCGGCGAAGGAGATCTGCACGTCGCCAAGCGCCGTCTCGACCTGGACGGCGGTGACGTTGATCCCGTTGTCCCCCAGCTCGTGCTGGACGTTGAACCGGAGGGTGGCCAGGTCGCCGACCGGGACCTCGGTGCCTTGTTCGATCGGGCCCACGGGCACCGGGACCGGGTCGCCGTCGAGGCTCGCGCTTGCGACCTGGACGCCGGCCTCCGCGTCGAGCCCGCACTGGCTGGTGGCCTGGGTCTCCAGGCCCTGGAGCGTGAGAAGCGCGTCCCCGTCCTCGCCGGGCAGGGTGATGTTGGCCCAGGCGATCGAGGAGGTCGCCGTGATGCGGGGACCGGCCACGTCCACGTGGGAGCGGGCCCCGGTCACGCACGGCGGACCCGTGGCCTGGCAGGTGTCCACCAGGGCCTCGGTGGTCTCCGTCCGGACCTCACCGGTGTCGACGAAGGTCTGCTGGGGCGAGGGCTCGGCGAGGGTGCCGGACAACCGCAGGGCCAGGGCCCGGCCGTGGTAGGGCTCGAGGACACGGCAGGTGAACCCGACGATCTCGTCGGGCAGGTGGGTGGCGTCGCCCAGACGCGTGAAGCCCACCGGCTCGGGCTTGTCCTGGTGGGTCGCGTTGGCCAGGTCCCAGAAGTACTCGGTGGACCGCATCTGGTCGGCCCGGGTGGCCCGGTCGGAGGTCTCGTGGTCGTTGTGGACCTGGACCATCAGGGCGTGGACGTTGCCAGCCACCAGCTCCTCGCGCACGTCCGCGTAGTGGATATCGTCCCCACCGCCGACCTCGGCATCCGGACCGGGATCCAGACCGAAGCTCTGGTCGAAGAGGTCCTGGTCGTGGACGAACGCGTCGCCGATCACGACCAAGACCCGCGTGGCATCCGGCCGCCAGGTGTCCAGCTGATCGACCTCGTACATCACCCGGCTGTAGGCCTCAGCGGTGTCCAGCCCGTTGAGCCACCGCAGGTCCTGGACCTCGGCGTCGACGGTTGCATCGTCACCGGTCAGGCCCTGGGGGAGATCCCACGGGTGATCGGTGTCGTCACCGTAGCTGGCCTGGTAGTCTGGGTACTCGTAGATCCCCGGGTAGTCGCTGAAGGTGGCAAGCCCGGCCCGGCCATCCGGGAACTGGGCCCGCATGGACGAGAGCATCGAGGGGAAGATCTGCTTGATGGGGCCCTGGTCGTCGACCTCGGTGCCCAGCTCGTCGTGCATCGACCCGGAGACGTCGATGGCGTAGAGCACGTCGACCGGTACCTCGGGGCAGTCGGTCTGGGGGTCCTGGTCGGCTTGGCTGGCCGAGCCTGGCAGGACGGCCAGCAGGACCAGGGCCACCAGCGCGCTTGCCACGTAGGTCGGAGGGGTCGAGGTGTTCGGTCCCATAGCTCGTCTCCCCGTGCTGGAGCGGTCGACCCTAGGCCTCCCACCGACCCAGCCTTCGGCTGGATCGGGGCTGGTGCCAGCCTGCCTCCCGCACGGTGAGGAATGATGACCCTACCTACCCTTCAAACCGTTGCAACCGGAAGATTCCTTGTTTCTATGCCGATATGACCATCACCGACCGGTTTGTATAATTGCATCCTAGGGGTGCTATACAGGGCGACGGGAGGGTCGTCCGGGTAGGCTCAGGAGCAGGCCTCGGGCTCGACGACGGCCAGGGTCTCTGTCAAGGTCGTCGCCGCCCACGCCGTGGGCACCGTGGCGCTCAACCGGGCACCGGTGGTCTGGATGCCGGTCTCGCCCAGACGCTCGGTCCCGTTGAGCACCAGCACGATCCCGCCGGGCAGGGAGACCCGCGTGTCCGGTCCAGGGGAGAACGCATCGAGAAGGACCCGGTCGTCCAGGCGGATCTGGCCCACCGAGGTGCTGGCCTGGACCGCCTGGCAGGTGGCCTGGGAGGCGGTGTCCAGACCTTCCACGACCAGGGTCTCCCCGGTGGGCAGCGTGACGCGGGCCTCTTGGATCCGGGCGGTGGCCCGGACCTGGCCCTCGGTGGTCTCGACCCGGGTGCTGGCGGCGTAGACGTGATCCTCCCCGGGCCAGGCCTCGGGCACCGTGCTCTGGCCGTCGGTGTAGGTGGCGACCAACGGTCCAAGGGTCATCCCCCCGGCCAGGGTCATGGCCTCCCACGTGAGGACCTCGGCCCGCCCGTGGTGCTGGTCGCTGGAGGTCGGGCTGGTGGCCTGGGCAGACCCGTGGCCGCTCGTGCCGGCCAGGGCTGGTGTGCCCGGGCCCCAGCCGATGCCCGGGAGCACCAGGGAGCAGAGGAGGATGAGTACGACGGTGACCTTCAGCCTGACGGGTAGACCCCCTTGCCTGCCCCACGTTCCTCGGGTCTAAGAACCTTGTTGGACCCCGCCGGGTGGTCAGCCACGGCGGCCTCGGGGAGGCGTTGGCCACCGGCGGTCAGCCAGGCGTCGGCAGCCAGAGGGTCACGTCCCCGATGATCACAGGGGAGGGATCGGTGTTGGGCACCAGGCCCTGCATGGCGTCACGGTACACGACCAGGCGCAGGTCGTGGCCGGCCGGGATCACGGCGTCCACCGGCTCGAACTGCATCTTGGCCAGGACCGCCTGACCCGGGACGAGGACCGCCGGATCCGTGTTCCCGCCGTCGTGGTAGGCCAGGTCCAGGCCGGCCCACCCGATCAGCATCGAGCGGTCCTCCGGCGTGTCGTGGTACAGGCCGGCGTACAGCTCCCCGCCGGTGGCTGTCGTCGGGGTCACCGTGGCGTGCAACCGGGCCAGGCCCTGGATCACCAGCTCCCGGTCGGCGACCTCGATGGTGTGGGTCCACGTCTGGCCCCAGGCAAGGGGCTTGCCGACGGCGTCGTGGTCGGTCCAGGTGGACCCTTGGGGCGGGTAGCTGGTCTCCCACCGCCAGTCGTAACCGGACCCCTGGATATGGACACCCAGGCGCGGGGGGTGCTCGTCGTCGAGGAGATGGTGGTCGAACCACGCGAGCAGGTGCTGGGCGAAATCGTGGCGTGGATCCGGGTTGTCCTCGAGGTCATCGGGCCACACGTGGCCCCACTGGCCCAGCCAGGCGAGCACCGGGATCCCCTGCTGGTCCAGGTGCTCGATGAAGGGGATGACCTGGCTGGGGTTGACCTTCCAGTCCCGCAGGCCGTGGACGACCCAGACCGAGCCGGTGTGGTTGGCCAGGACGTCCTCGGTGAGATCCCGGGCCCGCCAGTACGGGCTGCTGGCATCGCCGGTCACCGTCGTGGAGGCCCCGCTGGGCCACGGGTCGTCCTGGCCGGGGCACAGGTTGGTCGTCCACCGGTCGGCCACGTAGGCCGGCGCCTGGGTGGCCGCGGTCGCGTCGGTCCCGTAGTAGGTCACCGGTGGGGCCAGGGCATCCCCGTGGACGGTCCCGTTCTTGAAGTAGAGGTCCGGCGCGTCGATGGGCGCGCTGATGGGCACGACCGTCTCGAGGTGCGGGTTGCCGGTGGCCGCCCCAGCCCAGGCCGCCCGGCCGGCGGCCCCGAACCCGATCATGCCCAGCTTGCCGTTGGTCCACCCCTGGTCGGCCAGGTGGTCGACCACCGCGTCGATGTCGGCCACATCCCGGGGATCCTGGAACGCGTAGCACCCGCCGGACTCGCTGGTGCCCCGCAGGGCCATCTGGACGACGGCGTACCCGTGGGGGACCAACCGGTCGATCAAGGGCGGGTCGGTGAGACCCACCTCGACCTGGTCCTGGAAGTAGGGTCCGGCGTGGAGCACGACGGGCAGCTGACAGCCAGGGGGTAGGGAGGTGGCCTGCCAGTCGCATCCATCGATGGCCGGGCGGAAGACACCCAAGGCGAGCTCTGTCCCATCGACGCTCTCGACCCGGACCTCCACGCCGGCCTGGGCCGGATGGTCACCCTCCTCGGGAGGCTGGGACCAGCTGGCCTGGGTCACGCCGGTGGCGGAGACCGGCGGCGTGGCCCGCTCTTGGCCTGGTCGGTCGGCCACGGTGTCCCCAGGCCCGGCTGGGGTCGCCAGGGCCACCGTCCCGGGCAACAGCAGGGCTGCTGCTAGGATCGCGGTGGCTCGGTACCGCATCGTGCCGGGTCCCGAGGCAACCGGTAGAAAAACGTTCCTCCAAGTGCACAACGGGTGCCTGGTCCCCTCCAGAGACCCTCCTGGGCCGGGACCCAGGGGGGTTCAAGAGGCTCCTCCACCGTCGGACGCGACCCTCCCGGGTGACCCCGACCCTGTCCGGGCTATGATCGAGCCCCGATCGCCTGGCTTGGCCCGGTCACAGCGGGGTCCCCAAGCCGACCACGATCAGGGGGAGCAAGACGAGGAAGATCGCCGCGTAGACCCCGACCCTGGTCCAGAAGAGCTCTGGTGGCTCCTCCCGGTCGATCCCCGTGGTGAGGACCATGGCGGTCAGGATCAAGGGGATCAGGAGGAGCAGCAGGAACGTGATCCCGTCGAAGAACCGGGGGTCCCACGTGGCCAGGGTCTCGATGTTGATCCCCCACCGGGTCGTGCTGAACGGGTAGAACAGCGACCAGCCGTTGACCCACTGGTAGGGCGGGACGGCCAGGATCATGTCCCAGACCATGTGCGAGCTGGTGACCGCCGGCAGGCTGGCACCCAACCGCTTGAGGTCCCGGCCGAACCGGTCGTCGAGGAACGCCCACAGGGCAAGGCCGGTGGGGATCAGGATGCTGACGAAGTAGTTCTGTAAACTGCCCCGTCGCACCAGCCACCACGGGTCCGGCCGATCCAGGGCGAAGAAGAGGTTGTCGAGGTCCATGAACCCGGCGGCCACCACGCACCAGGGCAGATGCCGCAGGCGGACGCGCAGGACCAGGCCGACCAGCAGGCCGACCATGAGATGGGTTCCGAAAGCTGCCATGGGCCTCGCGCTCGCGCCGGGCCAAGCGGCGGGGGGGTTTCAAGGGTTCCGGTCGATCCCCGCCAGGCCTGGCGTGCCCCGGCTCAACCCGGCCAGCTGGCTCTGGCCTGGAGCACGCAAGGGGGTCGGCGCCCAGCGCTTGCATCACGCGCGGCCGATCGGCCGGGCGTCGCTGGCATAGCAGCTCTCGCAAGCGAACCCGGAGGCCTGCCCGGCCAACAGGTACCATACGCCGGCGATCGGCTTCGGGTCACCGCAGTGGCCGCATACCCGCATCTTGGTCAGGGGATCACGCTCTCCGGTCTGCCGCCTGTCACAGGTCCCATTTAACCTCTCGGTTGGGCCCGTTGACCGCCTGCCACGGCTCTCAGGCGCCGGGCTCGGTCTGGTGGCCCCGGGCCTGCCGGAGGGCGTCCTCGAGGATCTCACGGTGATCGAACGCGAGGTCTGGCAGCTCGTCGATGTCGAACCAACGCGCCTTCGCGGCATCGTCGTCGCCGGCCACCGCCGGGGTCCCTTCGATCTCCGGGAGCGCGCAAAGGTAGGTGATGCTCACGATGTGACCGCGGGGGTCACGGTGCGGGTCGCTGTAGACCCCCACCAGGTCCACCACATCGATGTGGTCGGCGCCGAGACCCGTCTCCTCGTTGGCCTCCCGGACCACGGCCTGTTCGGTGGTCTCTCCGACCTCTACGAACCCGCCCGGGAGGGCCCACTGGCCCTTGGCGGGCTCCTTGCCACGTTGGACCAAGAGGACCTTGCCGTGGTGGAGGAGGACCCCGTCGGTGGCCATGCCGGGCGTGTCGTACCCGCGGGAGGTGAACTGCATCGCCGAGGCCAACGGGCTCGGGCCGTATCAAGGCGCCCCACCAGGCGGTCCCCGTCGACCACGCCGTGGTCGAGAGCGCGCTGGCTCACCCGTCTGGGTGCCTGCCCGGGGGAGGTGATCCGATCGGCGGCAGGCTCTACCGGGGCCCGGCCGGATCGATCAGCGACCGTCGCGTCGGGTCCGGGCCATGCCGACCACGGCCACCAGGCCGATCCCGACGAGCAGGAGCGTGCCCAGCTCGGGTGTAGGGTAGGCTTCGGCCGGGCTTTGTTCCGTATCGTAGTGGAGGGCCGTCGAGGTGCCTGTGTCCACGGTAGCGATCCCGTCGGTGCTCACCTGGATGGCCGGCCGGTCGTCGATGTCGAGGGTGTGGGAGGTGATGTCGACGGGCACGACGGCCGATGCCTGGCCGGAGAGGTCTTGGGTCCCTTCGCCCGTCGAGACGAACGTGCCCTCGCTGGCGTCCCAGTATCCGGCTTCCACCGTTACGGTCTGATCCAGGACCGAGGTGAACGCTAGATGCACCTCGACGGTCTGGTCGGCCACCTCGAGGCTGACCTGTGCGGGCTCGGAGGCCACCCAGGTCACGGGATCCAGCAGGGGGATCCCGACCGTCGCGCCGGAGCCTGGCGTCTCGGCCACCATGACCCGGGCGTCAGCCAGGGTCCCTGAGCCGACGCTGGAGGTTTGGTCGGTCAGGCCGAAGTAGAGGATCTGATCGTCGGTGGTGCCTGGGTCTGCGGTGGCGATCGGGGCGACCAGGAGGGTCGCGACCACGATCACCGGTACGATGCTACGTGCCACATCTAAGCCTCCCCGTACCCTGTACTCGCTGGGGGCCTCATAAGCCTAAGGGCGTCCGTCGGCGTCCCTCTGACCCCGAGGCGCCACGCCGTCGGTGGAACGACCGGCAGGGTAGAACTCGGAAGGGATACGCCCCTAGGCTTAAGCCTCGGCACGCCGCTTCAGGACCACCCAGCGTGTATCTCGCTGGGCAAGAGGGAGGCACCATGGAGACCCGAACCCCCGTACTCGCGGCCCTGCTGAGCCTAGCCTTGTTGACCGTCGGCGCCAGCGGCGCCTTGGCCGTGGAGCCTGAGGACCCTAGCCAGAACGGCATCGTCATGATGGTCCACGGCCACTTCGAGCCGGCCGTGACCGACGAGATCCCACCGCCACCGGCCCAGGAGGCGTTCCTCACCACCCAACAGGACGGCGAGATCATCCTCCGGGTCATCCCGTACGATGTCGAGACCGAGACGCCCGTCCTCGTCGACGATGCCACGGTGGCCATCGAGGGCCAACTGCCCGGCCAATCGGTCATCCTCGATCCCGAGGCACCGACAGGGACCGAGGGACGGTGCGGCGACGAGACCAGCCTCCCCGACCACGAGGGCCCCCTGGACGCCTGCTTGATCGTCCGTGTGGACGCCGAGACCGTCCGTGGCTGGGGTGCCGTGGAGGTCGAGCTCCGCGCCAACGTCGATGGCGAGCTCGTGGTCGAGCCGTACAGCTCACCGGCCCACCTGGCGATGCACACGACGATGGAGGACGGCCAGCCCGGGTTCGACACCGCCGAACAGCTCTCCGGTGTGACCACGCCGTTCCTGATCGAGGACCTGGTCGACCCGGTCCAGCCGGTCCCCTGACCAGGCCCCCTCCAGGGTCCCAGATCGCCCTCTTCCACCGCTGCGTCTAGTAGAGGCTCTCTCAAGCTCTCGCCGCCCTCCCAGGGTACCCTTCCTTAGCCCCGACCGGCCCTGAGCCGTGGAACCTGAGGGTTCCAGCCCGTCTACCCCGAGGATTCGACGTTCACCGAACACCTAATCGACAACACTTAAGAGGGGTGTCGGCCGTCCTGCACCAGGATGGAGACCAGAGACGTCCTCGCCGAGAAGATGGCCGGGGAGATCACCCTCTCCGAGAAGCCTGGCCAGACCCTCAAGAAGTGGCGCGACACCTTCGAGGTCAGCCAGACCGACCTGGCCGGCGAGCTCGAGGTTTCCCCCAGCGTGATCAGCGACTACGAGTCCGGTCGGCGCAAGAGCCCCGGGACCCAGACGATCCGACGCATCGTCGAGGCCCTGCTGACCATCGACGAGGACCGGGGCGGCTCGGTCATCCGCCAGTACAGCAGCATGCTGGACGCCCCGGGAGCCATCCTGGACATCCGGGAGCTCTACCAACCGGTCAAGGCCCGCGACATCCTCGAGACCCTCCAGGGCGATCTCAAGTCTGGCGAGGACGAGCTCGACCGGGACATCAAGGGCTACACCATCGTCGACTCCCTCAAGGCCATCACCACGCTCTCCTCGTTCGAGTACCTCAAGATGTACGGCTGGTCCAGCGAGAGAGCCTTGATCTTCACCGGTATCACCTACGGCCGCAGCCCCATGGTCGCGGTCCGTGTCCACCCCATGAAACCCGCGATGGTCATCTACCACAAACCCCAGCGCGTCGACGAGCTGGCGCTCAAGCTGGCCGGCATGGAGAGCATCCCGCTGGCCACCACCACGCTCCCGCTGGACAAGATGACCCACGCCCTGCGCGACCTGTGATCGGAACGAGATAAGAGGAGACCCAAACCATGGTCGGCATCGTCAGTTACGGCGCTTGGATCCCGAAGTACCGCATCGCCACCGAGGAGATCTCCAGGATCTGGCGCAAGGATGGCAACGTCATCGGACAAGGCCTCAACGTCCAGGAGAAGAGCGTGCCCGGTCCCGACGAGGATACGACCACGCTCTCCGTCGAGGCCGCACGCCAGGCCCTGGATCGCTCCCCGCAACCCAAGGGGACCATCGGCGCCATCTACGTCGGCAGCGAGAGCCACGTCTACGCGGTCAAACCCACGGCCACCATCGTGGCCGCCGCCCTGGACGCCAGCCCCGAGATGACCGCCGCCGACTTCGAGTTCGCCTGCAAGGCCGGGACCGCCGCCATCCAGGCCGGGATGGGTCTGGTCGGCGCCGGCCTGGTCGACACCGCCTTGGCCATCGGGGCCGACACCAGCCAGGGGGCCCCCGGCGACGCGCTCGAGTACGCGGCCTCGGCAGGAGCAGCCGCCTTCCAGCTCGGCAAGGACGACGTCATCGCCGAGATCGACCACACCGTCAGCTTCACCACCGACACCCCCGACTTCTGGCGCCGCGAAGGCGAGAAGTACCCCTCGCACGCGGCCCGGTTCACCGGCGAGCCGGCCTACTACCGTCACACCCTGGCCTGCAGCCAGCGCCTGCTCGAGAAGGCCGGGACCGAGCCCGACGACTACGACTGGGCCATCTTCCACCAGCCCAACGGCAAGTTCCCCGTCAGAGCCGCCCGGAAGCTCGGGTTCGGCGAGAAGCAGATCGAGCCCGGCCTGCTGGCGCCCCTCATCGGGAACACGTACAGCGGGGCCGTGCTCATCGGTCTGTGCGCCACCCTGGACCTGGCACGACCCGGCGACCGGATCTTCATGTGCGGGTACGGCAGCGGGGCCGGCTCGGATGCCTTCGACCTGACCGTGACCGAGGCCATGGCGGACTACCCGGCCACCAGCCCCACCGTCCAGGAGCTGGTCGACAACCGGCAACCGATCGACTACGCCACCTACGCCAAGTTCCGCGGCAAGATCGTGCAAGGGGAGGTCAGCGTATGACCCGGACCGGCCACGCCACCCATCCGACGACCGGCAAGGCCCAGGGAGGTGCCATCGATGCGTGAGGTGTACGTCGCCGGCATCGGCATGACCGGGTTCGGCGAGAACTGGGAACGCAGCCTGCGCCAGCTGATGACCGAGGCCGGGCTGTCGGCCGTGGCCGACGCTGGGGTCTCCGGTCCCGACATCGACGCCATGTACGTGGCCTCCACCAGCGCCGGCCGCCTGCTGGGTCAACAGCAACTGGGCGTGCTCGCCCTGGACGAGGCCGGCCTGGCCAGCAGCCACATCCCGGCCACCCGGATCGAGGCCGGCGACGCCTCCGGCGCGGCAGCCTTCCGATCGGCCTACCTGGCCGTGGCCAGCGGCGCCCACGACGTCGTCCTGGCCGGCGGGGCCGAGAAGATGACCGACGTGCTCGAGAACGACGTCATCGAGGCCCAGGTCTCCAGCGCCGACATGGAGTGGGAGGGCTTCTTCGGCGCCACCCTGCCGGGCCTGTACGCCATGATGACCCGAGCCTACATGGCCGAGCACGGCACCACCCCCGAGCAACTGGCCAACGTGGCCGTCAAGAACCACGAGCACGGCGCCAAGAACCCCAAGGCCGCCTACCCGTTCACCATCGACACCGACAAGGTCCTGGGCTCGCCGGTCCTGGCCGACCCGATCCGCATGCTGGATTCGGCGGCGGCCATCGACGGGGCCGCTGCCATCGTGCTGGTCAGCGGCGAGGTCCTCGACAGGCTCGAGGGTACCCAGGGCGTCCGCGTCCTGGCCAGCGCCCAGGCCAGCGACACCCTGGCCCTCCACCGGCGCGACAGCATCACGACCATCGAGAGCACCCGGGTGGCCGCCCGGGACGCCTTCGAGATCGCCGAGCTGTCCCCCGCCGACGTGGACGTCGCCGAGGTCCACGACGTCTACACGGTGGCCGAGCTCATGGCCCTGGAAGCCCTGGGTGTCTACGAACCCGGCCAAGCCGCCGGTGCCACCGAGAAGGGCCGGACGACCTTCGGCGGCGACCTCGTCGTCAACCCGTCCGGGGGCCTCAAGGCGCGCGGGCACGCCATGGGAGCCACCGGCGTGGCCCAGGTCTGCGAGATCACCGCCCAGCTACGCGCCCAGGCCGACGATCGCCAGGTCGAGGGGGCCAGGGTCGGGCTGACCCACGCCGTGGCCGGGACCGGCGGCACCAGCCTGGTCCATCTCTTCGAGGCCCCCGACGGAGGTGACGCCTGATGCAGGTCCCACGCTACTGGCGAGAGCAGAACGAGCGCTACAACCTGACCGGCAGCCAGTGCGGCAACTGCGGGTTGTGCACCTTCCCCCGGCGGACCCTGTGCCCGGACTGCCGGCACCTGTCGGTCGGGAAGATGGAGGACGTCGAGTTCTCCGGGAAGGGCGAGCTGGTCTCCTGGACCATCGTCCACCAAGGGCCCGAGAACCGGTCGCTGGAGACCCCCTACGTGCTCGGCATCGTCGAGCTTGAGGAGGGTCCTCGCGTGACCGCCGAGATCGTCGACATCGACGCCGACGAGCTGGGCTTCGGTCACACGCTCGAGGCCCGGTTCCGCAAGCTCGGCGAAAGCGGCCAGGCCGGGGTCATCCACTATGGGTACAAGTTCGGGCCGCTGACCTCCTGACCGCTGCCGTGCGCGATCTCCCGAGGAGGGGACACGTTGACATCGGACCCCGTCGACGGCGAGACGGCCGCCGCCCTCGAGGATGAGAGCATCGAAGCTCTCCAGGAACGGGCCGCCGGCCTCCGCGACCGGATCGAACAGGCCAAGGGTGGGGACCCAGCCGACCTCGAGCTTCTGGAGACCGAGCTGGAGATCCTCCGTCTACAACTGGAGCTCCGGGCCCCCGAGGACCCCGCCACCGGAACCACCGACCAGAGGCCACCCGAGGTCCCGGAAGCCACAGAACACCAGGCCGCCGATCCCACCGACGGGGGGACGACCAGCGGATCGGACGCCGAGGGGACATCCGAGCCCTCCCACGGCAACGGCCTGCTCGAGGGGCGCCGGGCGTACTGGGTCGCCCTTGGCCTCCTCGGCCTCCAGGTCCCGCTGCTGGTCCTGGCGTTCGTGAGCGTGGACGCCCCGGATGCCGCCGGTTGGCCCGGTCACCTCCTCGGGTTGGCCGTCGTCGGCCTGTCCATCTACGGCCTCAAACGGTTGATCGAGCACACCCGGGAAGTCGGCGGCACGGTGGGCTTGGCCGCCGGCGCCCTTGTAGGGCTGCCGGCAGGTGTGTGGCTGGCGGCCATCATCCTCCCGACGTTGGCCACCGCAGGGACGTTGCTCTACTTCGGTCCGGGCTTCGCCTATGCCTCGGCGATGGCGTACGTCGGTCTGCCCCTGTTCGCGATCTCGACGCTCATAGGGGTCGGGGTCCGCAGGTGGAAGAGCCCCAGCAGCGCATGGGGCTGGTTCGCGGTGCCGGTGGCCGCGGGGCACGCGTTCCATGCGATCGTGGGCGGTTGGTTCGCGCTGGCCTCCACCGTCATGGCAAGCACAGCGCGCGAGGCCTACCAGAAGAACACGCCCGGGTTCGAGCTCGCTGTCGTCCTGGGCGTGCTGGTCCTCTTGGCGCTCCTCCATCGACGGCGGTGAGGTCCGCGGCCGGCCAACCGACCCACACGGGAGCGACCAGGGATCCCAGGGATCGCGCCCCTTAGACCATGGGCCCCTCGCCGGGTTCCTCTTGAAGGGCCCCCGATGCTCACTTCTCGGCGGTGAACGTGGCTTCCTTGTCCCCGCCACCGCCGCCCTTGTCCCCGCTGATCGCCACGAAGATCGCCCGCAGGAACCTGAGCGAGTACTCCAGGACCAGCACGACCACGAAGAAGGCCAGCAGCAGGTCGAGGTTCTCGACCGCCTTGGTGAGCTGATCGAAGGCCGCGGTGATGCCCTCGAACTCGTAGCGCACCAGGAAGACACCCAGGAGACCCAGGGGGAGGAGCTTGGCCAGGTCGTGGCTTGCCTCCTCGCTGAAGTAGGCAGCCACGCGGACAGCGGCCAGGATCGCCATCGACAGCGTGTACACCTCCAGGGCGGTCTGACCCTCCTGGGACAGGAACAGCAACGCCAGCGACAGGAGGACGAAGAACGCGAAGGAGACCACCGGGAACAGGAAGATGTAGCTCAGCCAACCAAGGAAGCCGGACCGGACGTTCCCGTGCTCGTCCTTCTTGGCGAACATGACCCGCTTGGAGAGGCGCTGGTAGAACTCGTTGACGATCAGGGTGTAGGCCAGGATGCCGGCCATGAGGACCAGGAGGCCAAGGATCTGATCGCCGAACGCCGAGATGAACGCGCTGGGGTCCGTGAACAGGTCCGCGTCGATCCTACCCTCGTGTCGGGCCATGGACGGGGTAGGGGGCCGGGTTGGCCTAAACCCGACGAATCGCGACGGGCTGCCGAGCCCCCGCCCTCAACCGCCGATGCTCTCCTCTAGGAACGCTAACACGCGCTCCTCGTAGGCCTGGCCTGCCACCGCGTGGGCCATGCCGTGGCCGGCGCCCCCCACGATCCACAGCTGGCTGCTCCCGGCCGGCGCGCGCTCGTGCAGGATCTCGGCGTGCTCTGGCGGGATCGTGCCGTCGTCCTCACCGTGGATCAACAGGACCGGCCCGTGGGCCTGCTCGATGCTGTCGGCCGGGCTGACCTGGCTGGGCCAGGCCCCGAGGAACGCGCGGGCGTACAGGTCGGTGACCCAGACGAAGGGCAGATCCAGGGGTCCCGGCAACGGGTAGACCTCGTGGGTCATCCGGTCCAGGCTGGCGTAGCTCGAATCGGCGACGATCGCCTCGACGGCAGGGTCCTGGGCCATCAGGATCGTGGCCCCTGACAACGAGAAGCCGAGGGCACCGATGTGCTCGGTGTCGTCACGCGCTTGGAGGTGATCGACAGCCGCGTGCACATCCCGGGTCTCGCGCAAGCCCACGGTCGTGATCGTCCCCTGGCTGTCGCCGAAGGACCGGTGGTCGAACAGGAAGAGGTTGAACCGATCCAGCAGGAACAGGCTGTGAGGCAGGACGTTGCCCTTGTCGAAGGGGTACCCGTGGCCCACCAGGATGGTGCGGTCGGTCTCGTCCTTGGCCGGCAGGAACCAACCGGCCAGGGTGAGCCCGTCCTCGGTCTCCAGGGTGACCTCCTCGTAGACCAGGTCCCACCGGTCGGGTGTGATCTCGGAGGTCCGCCGGGGTGGGTGGATCGTGATCAGGAACTGTACCAGCGGCAGCACCAGGACCACGGCCAGCACCCCGGCAGCGATACGGACCCACGGCGCCATCACCCCTTGTTGGGGCTCGAGGGGTGAAAGCTTGCCCCTGGATGTCCCAGCGCCCCTGGGAGCGCCCTTCTCCAGACCCCCAGGGCCAGGGAGCGCAGAGGAGAGAGGGAGGGGCGGGGGCCGGGGCCCCGTCCCGACGGACAGCCTGGGCCAGACGGCCTAGACCGAGTAGAAGACCTCGTAGTCGGTGTCCTGCGTGTGGGGCTCGATCACCAGGTACCAGGTCCCGCCCAGGACGGTGGCCTGGGTGTCGGTGAACGTGGCGCAGACGCCGTTGGGACCCGAGCCCTGGCTGGCCACCAACACGGGCCCGCCGATGGTCAAGGGGCTGTCGAAGAGCAGGTCCACGGTGCCGGTGGTCTGCCACAGGCACACCTCGGTCTGCAGGGTGTTGGTGAGGTTGCCTGGCTGGATGGGGACCTTGTACGCGTCGACCGGGTCGCTGGGCCCGCCGACGGCGCCGATGCAGCCGCCGCCGTTGTAGATCCACGGCAGCTGGGCTGATGTGGCCACCGTCGACCCGGCGTCAGCGCCCTTGGCGCAGTCGTCGACGTAGGCGCTGGCCGGGGCGGCCAGGGTCACAAGGCTGATCAACAAGGCAAGCCCGTTCGCAAGCTTCTGGTTCCAGATCATGGGGAACTCCGGACCGACCAGGCCGGGGGTCCGGGATAACCAGGTACCGTGGCACCACCTGCCGGCGCAGCCGACCGGCTGCAGGTCACGGGCCGGGACCGGGTTTGGCACCCGGACCTGCTAGCACCCGACGGGTCCCCCGGGACCTGACGCTCAACCCGAACCGAACATGCTATGGTGTGGCAAGATGAACGGGGTGCGTCCAGTCGGCCACCATGGAGGGACGACCATGCCCAGGGTCCACGACCTGTTGGTCCACGGTCTCGCCGAGGGCCTGATCCTCCGCACCGTCGAGCGCGCGCCCACGGCCCCGGGCGACCTGATGGACGAGCTTGGCCGCCTGCTTGGCAGGTCGCCCGACCGCAAGCAGGTGTTCCCCGTGGTGCACCGGCTGGAGGATCAGGATCTCCTCCGTCCCACCGACGCCGGGGATCACGAGCCCAAGGTCTACCAGATCACCCAGGATGGCGCCCGGCGGCTGGCCGCCTACCGCTCCCTGCCCGAGCCCTTCAAGCAGACCGCCAGCGAGCTCTTCGATCTGCCGACCCGTCAGCGGGGCCAGGTCGACCCGGCCAGGGTGCACCCACCGTCGCCGCCGGTCGAGATGACCGAGGAGGGCTGGGTCCAGGCCTGCCTGGCCCAGCTGCCGGATGCGCCCGAGATCCAGGCGCCTTTCGCCAGGGTCTCCCTGGACCGCGAGCCCCGATCGAGGGCCTGGACGCTGCGGGTCGAGCAGCACGAGCCGGGAGGCTACGAAGGAGCTCAGGCCTGTCCGCTCACCTTCCTGTACGCTGCGGCCAGCCGGTTGCTCTACACCGGGCCGGCCGCCGGGCCCTTGGAAGGGCCTCCATCGACGCCCTGACGATGCTGTCGAGGCAGCCTCAAGCCCGGGCCTCGAGGACCGATGCGGGCCTAAGACAGCTCGCCGCGGCACTGGCTGGCAGGGACCCTTGGACCGCCCGACGCGAACCCTTAACTAATATTCGCCCTATAGGCCGAATGAGGACGTTGTTCGGTTCGGAAGGCGAAACCATGGATGCACCGCGCTACGTGGCCCTGATCGGCGACATCCGCGGGTCCCGGGAGCTCGAGGACCGCGCCCAGGTCCAGGAACGCTTCGAGAGGACCCTGGAGGACGCCAACGAGGCCTTCGACGAGGCCATCGCCGCCGACCTGGTCATCACCACGGGCGACGAGTTCCAGGGCCTGTTCGCCACGCCCTCGGCCGCGCTCGAAGCCCTGGTCGCCATCGCCGACGAGCTGGCACCGGTGCGCTTCGCCTTCGGCCTGGGCCGGGGTGCCCTGGAGACCAAGCTCAAACCTCAAGCCGTGGGCATGGATGGCCCCTGCTTCCACCGGGCCCGGGAGGCCCTGGAAGCCGCCAGCCAGCAGCAGGCCTTCGCCCAGGTCTCCGGGTTCGGATCGTCCACCGACACGTGGGCCAACACCGTGTTGATCCTGGTCGGGGTCATCCGAGAGCGTTGGACCGACCGCCAGCTGGCGTTCATCCGGGCCCTGAGGGAGCTGCCCACCCAGCAAGCGGTGGCCGAACGGTTCGAGGTCAGCCCCTCGGTGGTCAGCGAGAGCCTGACCGCCGCCAACTTCCACAAGGTCCACGACGCCGAGGCCTTCCTGGGCCAGCGCCTCGAGGAGGCCCCACGGTGACCGCCTGGCTGGCCGACCTTGGCGCTCCCGGTACCCTGCTGGCGCTGCTCTTCCTGGGCCACACCCTGGGGGACTTCGTGCTCCAGACGCCGCGCATGGTGGCCAACAAGGGCAAGCCCAGCGTGCTCGGCCTGCACGGCCTCCTGGTCACCCTGGTCACCGCTCTGGCCCTGCTCCCTTTCCTCTCCGTGGCCGCGTTGGTGGTCGTGGCGACCCTCGGGGTGGCCCACGTCATCATCGACATGGCCAAGCAGATCGCCCTGGGTCGCTGGGGTCGACCGGTGACGATCTTCCTGACCGACCAGGTCCTCCACGGGGTCACCCTGCTGGCCGCCTGGTGGGCGCTCACCCGGCCGGCCTGGATGGTCGCCCCCAGCCTGCCCGGCTGGGGCCTCATCGGCGACCCGTTGCTGGTCTGGATCACCCGTGGGGCCGTGGTCGCCGGCGTGCTAGCCTTCAACCACCACGGTGCCAACGCCATCGTCCGCGGTCTCTTGCCGGACCCCTACCGCATCGGTCAGGAGGACGAGGTCCGTACCGGCCGGGTCATCGGGACCCTGGAACGCTACCTCGTCCTGCTCTTGGCCGTCTTCGGCCAGTGGGGGGCCATCGCGCTGGTCGTCGCGGTCAAGTCGATCGCCCGGTTCGAGGAGCTCAAGCAGCGCACCTTCGCCGAGTACTACCTCGTCGGCACGCTCTCCAGCATGCTGATCGCCGTGGTCAGCGGCCTGCTGGTCGGCGTGCTGATCTGACCCGGCAGGGGCCCGCTTCGATAGAAGGAGAGATGAGCACCTCCTCGGCGGGGGCCAGAGGCGGTTCAGGAAGGAACCTGGACCTTCTCGGGCTC
>CAZBKU010000016.1:0-7212 GCA_964492585.1 uncultured Thermoplasmatales archaeon
GCCATGGCCTGGAACAGCACGGTGGCCTCCTCGCCACGCACCTCACCGACGGCGATGTACTCGGGGCGCTGGCGCAGGGCGGCCTTGAGCAGCTGGAACATGTCGATCTCGCCGGCGCGGCGCCCGGAGTCATCGCGGGAGCCGAAGCCGGACCGGGTGGTGCCCGGGATCCAGTTCGGGTGCGGGAGGTTGAGCTCCCGGGTGTCCTCGATGGAGACGATCTTCATCTGCGGCGGGATGAAGAGCATGATCGCGTTGAGCGCCGTGGTCTTCCCCGAGGCGGTACCGCCGGCGTAGATGATCGACGCGCCATGCTGCACAGCCATCCAGTAGTAGGCCAGCATCTCGGGGCTCTGGGTGCCGAAACGCACCATGTCCGGGGGCGTGAACGGTTCGTCCCGGAACTTCCGGATGGTGAACGTGGACCCCTGGGCGGTGACCTCCCGACCCAGGGTGGCGTTGAGGCGCGACCCGTCGGGCAGGCGGGCATCCAGCAGGGGATCGGCGATGCTGATGTGCTTGCCCGAGCGTTGGGCGAGCTTGATGACGAAGCTGTCGAGCTCGGGGGCCTCCTCGAAAACGACGGACGAGGCCACCGACTCGTACTTGCGGTGGTACAGGAAGATCGGGATGCCCTCCCCGTCGCAGGAGATATCCTCGATCATGGGGTCGCGCATGATGACGTCGAGCTTGCCGAACCCGGTGAAATCGCGGACCGTGTAGTAGGTCAGCCGCGTGCGAGCGTTCTCGTCGACGTCGATGGAGTAGTCCTGCATGACCTGGTTGGTCAGGTCGGTGACCATCTCCTCGGCCTCGCGCTCGGTGAGCTCGGAGAGGCCGACGTCGATCACGTCGACGATGGTCTCCTCGATGAACTGGAGGATCTTCTCCTCGCGCTCGTTCAAGTCGGGCTCGATGACCTCGTAGAGGTACTGGTGGTTGTCGGGATCGTAGGCGATCCGGACGTAGGCGTAGGGCTCGTAGACCGGGTAGACCTCGATCTCCTCGAGCTCCTGTTCGTCGGCCTCCTCGCCCAGGCTACCGGCCAGCTCCTCCAGGCCGGTGTCGGCCAGGGCCGCGGCGGTCTCCCCCTCCTCGATCTCCTCGGCCTCGACCAGGGCCGCGGCGTCCATGTCCTCTAGGTCAGCATCCCCGGCCTCGGCGACCAGGTCGCCCTCGGGACCCAGCAGGGCCTCGTCGGCGGGCTGGTCCAGATCCAAGCCCTCGACCAGCGCGTCCTCGCTGAGATCGGCGACATCGAGGCCGTCCTCACCCAGATCCTCCATCGGCGCCATCTCGGCGTCGACCAGGTCGGCCTCGTCCAGCCCGGCAAGATCGTCGAAGGCCTCGGCGTCGAGGGTCTCTGGTTCCAGCGCCTCGGCGTCGACCTCCTCGGTCGGTGCCAGCTCGGCCTCCTCCAGCTCGTCCAGGTCGACCTCGTCGAGATCCTGGTCCTCCCAGTTGGTCTCCCCGATGTCCTCGTCTTCGAGGTCAGGCCCACCCTCGGCCTCGGCCAACCTGGCCAGATCTTGCATGGCCTCGGCGGCGGCCAGGCCGGGGTCCTCGGGAAGCTCGCCGGGATCGGCGAAGACGATCTCGTCGCCCTCGAGGGTCGGGACAGCCTCCAGGGCAAGCTCGGGGTCCATGCCCAGGCCTTCCAGGACGTCCTGGCGGGTGGCCTCGTCGAGGTTGGACCAGAACACGGCCACGTCCTCCTGGGCGTCGGCTGTGTCGGGCTCGAGGCCGCGGTCAGCCAGGTCGTCCAGGAACCGGTCGAGGGGGATGCTATCCATGGATCGTCACCTTGTGGGGGTCTCGAAGTACAGGGTCGGGTCGGGGTTCGGCGTGGTGTCGGGGTCCGGGTCCGGATCGTAGCGGATCTGGACCTCGCCCAGGCTGGAGTGGAACACGTCGCGGCCGGTCTCGAACTCGAGGCACTCGCCGTCGACGGTCACGCGTCCCGTGTTGCTCAGCGGGATCTCGGCTGAGGTCGTGTTGTCGTCGGTGGAGAGCTCAAGCACCCAGTCGTTGCAGTTGGACGCTGACGTGCTCTCGACGGTCGCTGTGTAGCTCTGTTGGCCGATGGCCTCGGGGATGCTGAACACGGCCTTGTAGTCGGCGTCGGGGGCGACCGAGGCCACGCGGCCGGCCTCTTGGAGGTGGGCGGCGGCGATCTCGCCGGCCTGCTTGAGCTGGATGCCGGTGGCGATCTCGACGCTCTCGCCCTGGGTCTCTGTCATCACGTTCATCGTGATGATGAGCGCGATCGTGCCCATGCCGAGCATGAAGATGTAGGCCACGACCTCGCCGACGGCGGCATCGGGGCCGGCACCGGGCAAGCGGCTGGATCGTGTCGAGGGGCGGGGACCGGCCATGTCAGTCCTCCTCCACCGTCACGATGGTATGGACCAGGGAGACCGAGAGGGCCTCCAGGTCGCCGTCGTCGACATCGCAGCTGTCGGCACCGTCCTTGTCACAGGACAGGTAGGTGGCGGAACCGGCGCTGGTGCAGTCCGGGGCGGTGCCGCTGCCAGCCAGGCTGCAGTCGGCCGTGTAGGGGAAGCCGGCGACCTCGTCGGTGAGCAACCGGTGCCAGCCGTCCACGTACCGGGCCGCCGGGTAGATCTGCACGCGTTCGACGTCGGCCTGGCTGTACCGGGCGTGGTTGCCGCCGCTGTCCAGGAGCAGGGTCACGCTGGTCTGGCCCCCGCTGGAGGCGCTGCCGTCCAGGCTGATGACCCGGAAGAAGACGCTGCGCTTGGGGTCCTTGTCCGTCCCCGTCTCCTGTGGGGGCCGAAGGGCGGGCGTGTTGCGGAGCACGACGCCCTGATCCTGGCGGACCATGACGCCGGAGTTCTCGTAGGCGACCTCCTGGACCTGGCTTCCGGCTGCGTTCGAGTAGATCACCGCGCCGGTGTCGAAGAAGAACGCCTTGGCGATCACCGTCGAGCCATCCTTGACGGTGACCTCGATCCCGTCGATGTCGTCGTCGGAGATGCCCTTGACCAGATCGATGGTGCGGGTCTCACCGTCGGCCCACGAGCTGCCATCGGCGAAACCGGCGGTCCCCAGCTCTGTCTTCTTGGCTCCATCGTAGGTCGACACCGTGGCGCTGGGGGAGGCCACGCTAGAGGGGGACGCCAGGTAGGCCTCGATCGTACCGTCCCCGTTGTGCAGGCTGCCCCAGTCGATCCGATGATCTTCGTGGTTGTCCACAGCGTACCCCCACACGTGCCCGGTCTGGTTCAGGCTGACCGTGCCCCGGGAGAAGGCCGTGCGCCAGGAGGGGGTCGTGGACTCCGGGGAGCCCGTGACCAGGGTGGAGACCTCCTCGCTGAGACCGTTCATGGCATGGGTCATGGACTGTACCTCTTGGCCGGATTGCACGCGCTCGAGGGTGGGCGCGCCGCCCAGGAGCACGACGGAGATGGTGAGCAGGGAGATCCCGGTGATCAGGACGAAGCCGACGACGTTGCTGACGCCGACGTCCGGTCCTCCACGGGAACGATACGACCCTCTGCGGTTCACAGGCTGACCCTGCCTCTGGGTTGGTCGGTCACCCCCATTTAAGTCCCACCGGAGTTCCCCAGGTCCAGAGCCCACCATGGGCCCCTCGACCGTCGGGGGAGAGAGGGCCTGCCGTGACCGAGGTTCATAAGGGGCTGGCGACGGTGCGCCGGGGTCAAGGGGCCCAGGCCCGTCACAACGACGGCCTCGGGTGCTCGGCGGGTCCGGGCGACCGAGGTCTAGAGGACCACGAAGACCAGGGCGATGCCAAGGCTCCAGAGACCCAGGCAGGCCAGGGCCAGCTCTGGTATGATGCTGATCATGGCGTTGACCGAGGCCGAGAGCTGTGCGGTGCGTTGGTGGCCGACGACGTCGATGTCCGGGGCGTGCCCGGCGTCCATGCCGGTGGTGACCGGTTCCAGGTCCTCGATGGCTTGCTGGACGGTCCGGCGGCTGATGCCGGCCAGGCTTCCGTGGCTGGCACGGAGGCCCACGGGGCTGTACACCCCGCCCTCCTGGTTGACCGCGTGGTTGTCCGTGGTCATCACGCGGACCTCGTCGACCAGCTTGAGGACCTCGTCGCGGATGGCCTTGGTGGCCTCGGGGATCATGTTGTTGCCATCCCAGAGGACGTACGCGGTCCGTTGGTCGCCGGCCTGGACCACCATGGCCTGGCAGCCGGCCCGGCCGATGAGGTGGGCCAGCCCCAGGGTGCGGTCCTGGGCCAGGCCGACCTCCAGGTTGGGCACCCGGCCGGCGGCCGCGGCGTCGGCGACCTCGCCGGCTTGGCGCTCGATGGCTAGGGCCCTGGGTGTGAGCGGGTACACGGCGCCGGCCGAGGCGCGCAGGGAGTTGTGGCAGTCGACGAACACGGCGTGCCGGGCGCCGCGGCCCTGGGCGATGAGCTCTGCGGCCCTCCCGACCCCCTGGTCGACGTCGTCGATGGCCTCGGGCCACGAGGTGTAGGTGATGAGGAGGTCGCTTCCGAAGGACTGGCCGCCCATCCGGACCGTGTCGCCGACCTCGACGAACCGGGAGCCGCCGTCGCTGGTCTCGGTCCGGTCTGCCAGCTCGGAGGCGTAGTGACCCAGGCGCTCGACCTCCTGGGTGGTGACCGGGTTGAGGTCGTGGTCGGCGGCGGCGTGGGGGACGAGGACGTGGTCCCAATCCTGGAGCGCGGTGCGCATCTTGGCCGGCAGATCGCCACCGCCCAGGGCCCCGAAGGGCCCGGGGTGGACGCCGGGCACCACGACGCACGCCTTCTTGGAGCCATCCGGCCGACGGAAGCAGAGGGTAGCCACAGGGGCCTGGACCGGCTGACCCAGGCGCTCCAGCAGCTCCTCGGCTTCGGCGCTCTGGGTGGTCAGGTGGTCCAGGTAGGAGCGGAACAGCTCGGTGCCGCTGATGCCGAAGTTGCGTTGCAGGGGGGCCTCGAAGATGCGGACGATCAGGTAGAGGGGCACGACCAGGGCCGCCCACAGCAGAAGGCCCGGGCCCAGGCTGCCGGTCCCGTAGAGCTGGAGCAAGCCCGGTAGGGCGGCCACGGGTTGGAGGGCCGAGGCGACCAGGGCCACGGCCACCCGGTTCTCCACGATGATCGACACCGCCCCGAACCTGGCCACCCAGACCACCCCGATCGTCAGGTAGAGGACCTTGTCCGGGTCGACCCGCACGGACCCGAGCAGGACGGCGGCCATGACACCCAGCGCGGTGATGGCAGCACCCAGGGCGGCCAGCCCGGCCGAGCGTCGGTGGTAGAAGGTCCGGCCCAGGGCCCGGGCGATCAGGGGATCCAGGAGCGCGGCGACGATGGCGGGGAGGACGACGAGAAGGGACGCCGTCCCGATCGCCCCGAGATCGGCACCCAAGAAGGCCGCGCTGCTGGCTGCCACCACCAGGATGACCAGGTAGGACAGGGTGCGCGGCGGGCTTGGGAAGAAAAGCTCCCCGATCCTCGCCGAGCGCTCCATGGAGGATTGGAGCGGGTTCGTGTCGTCGGCCACGGACGGCTATGCTGCCCGTGGTACATAATCACCCGACGAACGGCTGCCCGTCCGCCGCCGCGCTCAGTACTCGCCGACGCCGGCGTCGACGCAGACCTGGACATAGCCGTCGAAGATGTGGATCGTCGGGTCGGTGGCCCGTGGTTCGCACGGCTCGGTGTCCACCCCGATGGGCGGGTCCCCCGGGTCGGAGGGGAGCTCGGGCCTCTCGATGGGCCCAGGCTCGAAGATCGGCACCACGCAGAAGGCCACGCCACCCTCGTTGTACCGGATGGCCGGGTCCAGCCCGCCCTCGGGGATGTCGCACTCGGTGACGCTGGTCGCGGTGTGGCTCTGAAGCGGCGTGATCTCGAAGGGCTCGTGGATCACCACGATGCAGGCCCCGACCCGGGTCTGGTTGATGTCGACGACGACGCCCTTGACGGTGTCCTCGGGGCACCCCTGCTCCCCGACATCGATATCGTCGGTCGAGGGGTCCTGGCTCCCGTTGAGCCAGGTGACGTTGACCGGGCTTGCCGAGGGTTGTTTGGTATCCAGGCTCACGCAGAGCCAGGCCTCGTTGCCCGGGATCGCCCGGACGGTCCCGTACTCGGGGCAGGTCTCGTCGGTGGCCGGCGTGGTCGGCCGATCGACGCCCGTCAGGCCGGGGACGCCGGGCACCGTGGTCTCCCCTGGGCACGTGGAGATGGCGCCCCCGCTCTCCGGGGTGAGCACGTAGTGGATGGTGGTGCACCCCTGGTCGTCGCCGTGGCCGGCGGCCACCAGCGGTGCAAGCCCCATGAGCAGGAGCGCTGCAGCCGACAGCGCCCAGACAGCCTCCCTCATAGCAGACTTCTATACACCCACGAGGATTTAATCGTTACCCACGCCGGTGACAAACATCTGTCACCGGGGGGAGTGGGTACAGATCATCCGCTGCCGGCGGTGCGCTGCTCGGCCATCGCATCGCCACGACCCAGATCCTCGGCGGCATCGCGGAGGTAGTCGGTACGGCCCTTACCGAAGGGGTTGTGTTCGACACGCTTGCCGGTGAGCACCAGGTTGCTATGGGTGGCGGTCACCAGCTCCAGCGGTAAGGCGCCCTTGTAAACACCGTAGTTGACCTCGGTCGAGGCTCCCTGGTTGGCCAGGTAGCGCCAGAGCAGGAGCGCCAGGATGAACGGCCCGATCAACAGCAAGAGGCCCAGGAACGGGATGCCGTCGGGCTGGTCGGGGATCCCACCACCCTGCTGGCCCGGCTGCGTCTCGTCGTCCTCTAACGTCAGATCCTCGTCGAGCCGAGCGGTCTCACCGGGACGGAGTGTGAGCGAGGCGGCGGGTTGGGTGCTCGAATCCTCGGGCCGCTCGACCGTGACGCTGGATCCGTCACCACCGAAGACGGTAAGCTGCTCCTCGGTCTCGGTGGTGACGTTGAGGGACAGAGCCCAGAGAAGGAACAGGAGACCTAGGATCACCGCTAGGATGATCCGCTTGCGCCATAGGAGCTGAACCCGCACGTCCTCATGCGGATAGGGGGTCCAGACGCTGGACTCGGTCTCGGGCACGGCAACACCCATCGGGCCCGTTGGGGAGCTTGAAGGTTATGGGTCGCCTGTCACCGGCGGTGAGGGACACCTTGGGGGTCCAAAGCCCCTGCGGGGAGATGGACAGGCCAGCGCTTGCCAGCGCGGTCGCTGCGACGGTGCCTGTAAGGGGTGATGGG
>CAZBKU010000016.1:7222-23376 GCA_964492585.1 uncultured Thermoplasmatales archaeon
CGCGGGGCAGCTGGGAGGGGGTCGGGTTGGGGGTAGGGGAGTTATGTAACAGCGGCCCGCCCCGGCGGGGTCGGGGGAGGCCCGGGGGGCTCGGGCAAGCCGGGCGCCGGTTGGCGGGAGAGAGTGGAAAGAGAGACGGGGGTGGGGACCCCCGTGGGGTCGTCTACTGGATCAGCCAGGTCCGCTTAGGTTTGCGGCGTCTGGCTGCCGTCGTGGAGGTGGTAACCGTCCACGGCGTCGACGTCACAGACGATGGGCAGCCGCTCCTGCACAGCTTGGCGCTGTGAGTCGTCGGCCGGGATCGTATCGTCCTCGACGTCCGTGCAGTCCTCGTTGACGATCGGCGGGGTGCCAGTCGTCTCAGCCGAGGGGTCGTCGGCGTTGTTCCAGTAGGGGTTCTCCTCGACGAAGAAGGGCGCGCTGCTGTAGAAGAACAGATCCAGCGCCACCGCGTCGTGCACGTGGACGGGGTCCCTCCACTCCATCCAGCACAGTTCGCGGTCCTTCTCGCTGATGCCCGTGTCGCTGTAGCCGTGCGGAGCGGCGTAGCCAGGCTCACCCGGTGCGGGCGGGTCCTGGGCGACGTCCGCGATGTCGTCGGGGCCGTAGACGAACTCAAGGGCACCGTCCCCATCCTTGTCCTCGGGGTGGCAGCGGTCCAGCCCGCGGTGCGGGTGGGAGTTACCCTGCCAGGCGGCGTCCTCGTTGTCGAGGCCGCCGTCGCCGTGCTCCTTGTAGTCGTCGATGATCTCGTTCTCGCCGTGGCCTTGACCCGGGTGACACCGGTTGGTGTCGTTGTTGTTGTCCGGGTCGTCACCGCGGACACCTTGTTCGCGGTCGCCACCTTCGCCGTCACACGTGCGGCTGTCCTCGACGCCCTCGTCCTGGGAGTTCACCCGGGCCGAGGTGCCGGTCTCGAGCTCGTGGTTCTGATCGACGCCCTGGGCGCTGCCCGTCGGGTCGTCGTCGAACGCCTCGAAGTCGACCGTGATCAGGAAGTTGTACTCGATGGCACACTCCACGGTCGAACCGACCGGACCGCGTCGGAAGTCGGCCCAGGCCTCGCGGCCCTCGCCGTTCGGCGGGTTGGCCGGGTCACCGTCGGCAGCGGCGTCCTGACCCTCGGCGCCCTCGCGCTCGAGGAAGTCGTACTCCATCTCCTCGTCGGTGATGGTCGCCTGATCCTTGCACGGCTGGGTCATGGCGTGGTCCGCGCCCTCGGCGGGGTCGCCCGGGTAGGGCATGCCGAGTCGGCGGTCGCCATCGCGGTAAGCCCAGATGGCTTCGTCAGGGAAGCCCTGACGGTCGGGGTTCCAGGGGTCGACCTGGAGGTGGACGGTGTACATCGGCTCCTTGGTGGTGAAGGAAGCGCCGGGCTGGCCGTCGCTGCCGTCACCAGTGCATTCGCCGTCGGGACCGTCGTTGCAGTGGTTGTCGAAGTTCTCGTTGTTGTTCTCACACTGCTCGCCGTTGGGCTCGTCACAATCGCCGCCGGGGTTGGTCCCGTCGCAGCCCTGGGTCTCGTCGGGCTGGTCAGCGGGGTCCTCCTTCGGGCAGGTCTCGGGGTTGCTGTCACCCTCGGACCGGTTGTTGTCGTAGAACTCGCCCTCGGGGATACCGTCGTCCTCGGCGCGGTCGTTGTGGCGCTCTTGATCGAGGCCACAGCTGAACGACCAGACGTCACAGTGCGTGGGGTCGTCACCGAGGCCCGGGAACTGCCCGAAGCCGTTGGCGAGGTCCAGCGGGTAGACGAACTTGTCGATCATCCACCGGTGGTTGTTCGGGTCCGTGATGTAGAAGGTACCCACGTACTCGAAGATGCAACCGCCACAGTCGTTGTCCAGGTCGATGAGCTGCTTGGTAACCTCGATGCTGTCAGGACCGTCGACGACCGTCAGGTCCTGGTTGCCACCGTCGGGACACGCGTCGTGAGGGTCGTCGCCCTCGTTGTCCTCGGTGTCGTAGCGCTCATCGTTGGCGTTACCGTTCTCGGTGTCCTTGGCGGGGCCAGTGTTGTCGTTGTCACACTTGACACTGTCACTGCTGCCGGACTGCGTCTCCTGCTCACCAGCGGTCTGATCGCTGTCCTCGTTGGCACAGTCGACGTTGTCGGACTCGACCGAGTCGTCCTCACAGTGCTGGCCGGGGATGTCATCCTCGCCGTCGTCGTTGACATCCTGGCCTTCCTGGTTGACCTTGTACTGGGTGACGTTGCCCGTGCTGTACGGGTCGTCGGAGCCGATGGCGTGGACGAAGCCGTTGGGGATGAAACAGCCACCCCAACGCTCGCGCATGCCGTCTCGGCTGACGAACCCATCACGGTCAGGGTTGCCACCCTCGTTGTCACCGGTACCGGCACCAAGCGCGGTGCCGTTGTTCCGGTTGTTGTCGGTGAAGTCCTCCTGCGTGATCGTGCGGTTCGGGTTCTCACCGAGCGCACTGGGAGGCGTGACGTTCTTCTCCACCGCCGACTTGTTCCCGAAGAGGAACTGGTCATTGAACCAAAGGACCGCATTGTCGAAGACATTGCGGACCTGCTTGCATTTCTTCACCAGTCCGACCACTGCGGCGAACTGGTGGATCTGCTCAACCTGATCTTGTTCCTCGACCACGATCTCGACGAACACAGAGTGCTGCTGGATGGCCGGAAGACCTTCCGCTGTCAGCCCCGTGTTCTGATAGAGTTGCTGCTGCTGGATCGCCAGAGCAGAACCCGACAGAGCGAGTACGAGGAACATCGCGAACAATTTGCGACTATTCACCTTCTCTCACCTCCAATCCTTGCGTTTACTTGGACGCGGCCAAGCCGACGCGTACAGCGCCGAGCCTCCAGGCGAACTCTAAGCCCGCCTCCGCGTACCGACGGAATCGGGGAGGTCGTGCTTATGCCTCCTTGTGTAACCTCGGGGGGGAACATGCGGTCAGTCCCCTGGGCCGCTCTCGTACCCCTTGGCATCGGTCCAGGTGTTCTCGAAGCCGGCCTTCAGATCCCGGACGACGACCTCGTCGTCGGTCCACATCGCCATGTCGTCTCCCTGGAAGACGTGGCCATCGTCGGGCACCGGGTGCCAGACCAAGGCCACGCGGTCGTCGACCACGAGGATGGCAGCACCGTGGCCCGCATCGGGCCTGACGCGTACGTCGCACGACTCGGAGAGCTCCTCCATGGCGGGGTCGTTGTCCTCCACGGGGAACATGAGCCGGGCGTCGACGTCCCCATCCTTGAGGTCCTCGAGGATCGGGGTGTGGTACTGGAACCGCTTGGCGGCGGCTGCGGTGCCGACGTGGAAGATCTCCTCCTCGGCGTCGCCCAGCATCTCCTCGACCTTCGTGGTGACGTTCTTGCGACCCTTGAACACCTGGAAGGTGCCGGTCGTGGTCGTCTCCCGGCCGCTGCTGGGCACGAGCTCCTCCCGTGCCAGCACGCGGTCCTTGGCGATCTTATCGAGCTTGTCCTTGTACTCGGACTCGAACCGAGCGAGGTACTCCTCGAAGGGTACCGCGAGGTACTTCTTCGGTCGCTCGGGGATGACCTCGGCCAGGCGCTTGCTGTGGAGATCGTCCAAGACCTGGTAGATCTTGGTCCGGGGCACGCGGGAGAGGCTTGCGACCTCTCGGGCGGTGCCGCCGCTGAGCTCCAGCAAGGCCAGGTAGGCCCGAGCTTCGTACTCGGTGAGCCCGTAGTCCTGGATCTTCTGCATGTGTTCTTGTTTGATGGCCATGCGCTACACACCTCGTCTACGCAGCCTGGCCACCGTGCTGGCCGCCCGGCCTGCCCGCAAGGGCAACCGGGTCTCGGCCTCGGGTGGGTCGGCTGCTGGGGGGTCTTGCGGCGGGGAAGCCGCGGGGTCGCGGTCGATCGATGCACCGTGCCGGTCGTCCGGCCGGTGCTTGACCGCGGAGCGGTCGTCGTCCGGGGCCGGTGGTGGTGAGCGCGCTGGCTGGGCGCGATCGGCCTCGGGGCTTGGGTCGGCAACTCTGCGGGTTCGGCTAGCGCAGAAGGATGGATCGGACGCGGTGTCCGGTCCGTCGTCAGGGCTCGGGCGACGGCTGTCGCTCGAGCCGGTGACCGTGAAGGGAGCTCGTCGATCCCGACCGGCCTGGCCGGCACCGGGGACGATCTCCGTGATGATGTCGCCGCCTCTCTCACGGAGGCGGTCGAGGTACGAGAGGAACGCGCGGGCGCGCGTGAAGGGGATCATGAACCCTCCCCTCCGTCGCCGCCGTCGCTGCCGCCGAGCGCTCCCTCGGGCGCAGGGATGCTGCTTGGCTCGTCGCCGACGAACAGGTCGACGTGGAAGGTCCCGTGGGGGTGCTCGCCTGGATCGGCACCCTCGTCGTGCTGGCCCGCGGGGTCACGGGGGTTGTCGTCGTTCTGGTTGTCGTGCGTGGTCGTGTTCCCATCGTGGAGGAACTTGCACGTGTCGACCGTGGTGATGAAGTTGTACTCCCGGTTGATCGTCTGGTCCTCGCGGGGGCTGCCCACGGCGACCGTGTAGATGTAGACCTTCTCCTGGTCGCCGAGATCATTGCCCCCCTCGGAGTCAGCGTAGGGCTCGACGATCTTCAGCGCGTAGTACTCCTCGACGACCCACGTCTTGTCCTCGGAATAGTGGTCGTTGTTGGGGTCCTCGAGGTGCCACTCGTTCCCGGTCTTGTGGAGTGTCTCCTCGCTTGGGTCGAACGGCTCGATACCGGTCTCGCTGTCAACCCCCTCCCTGTCAGGGGTGCCGTCCCCCGTGAAATCGTACCCAGCCGAGTTGAAGTGCTCCATCACGTACATGTACGTGTCACCGTCGCCATCGACGGGGCGGGAGAACAGGTTCTGGCCGTTGAACCAGGTGACCGTCTGGCTGAGCATCCCGGTGATGCCGGCGAAGCACTCGTTGGCGGTGGTGCTGGCCTCCAGGTAGGTCGTGTGGCCGGTGGTGATGATCTCGCTGTCGGTGCTGTGGTCGGCGAACGCGCTGCCCACGAGGGTGAGGCTCAAGGCTACCGCTAAGGCGATGGCGGGTAGCTTGCCTCGATCGCGGGCGGTCATGATCACCACTCGTTGGGGATGGGACGGACGTGGTCTAATCGAGGGCAGCCTGGGCCGGGTCGGCCGGTGGGCTGCTGACGTAGGCACCGTTGACGGTCAGGGAGCGCGAGCGCACCAGCGCCATGCGGCACAGCGCGGCAGCGATCCCCTCGGGGGCCCGGTCGGGTTCGTCGTTCGGTTGCGTGGTGGGACACCTCTTGCTAGTCCGGCGGCTAGCCGGACAGTCCGAAGCGTCGGCTTGGGGGTCCTTGGATTCCGATGTGTCACGCGTGGTGGCGGACATGGGTCACCCTCCTCGTCCACGGTCGCGCTCAAGCCACCTGGGCGACAGGCTCCGTTTCGGCGGGAACCTGGCCATCCAGGGCCTGGGCGGCGGTCAAGGTGAGCTCCACGGTGGCCTCGAACGAGGCGACCATGGCCATGTCGTCGGTCCACAGCGCGACGTCCTCACCCTGGAAGAGGTGGGTGTCGTCGGGGACCGCGTGGATCAAGAAGGCCTCCTGGCCGTCGACGATGACCAGGGTGTGACCGCTCTTGGCCTGCGGGTACTCCAGGATCCGGCCGAACTCGGTGAGGGCCTCGACGGCCTGTCCGTTGGCCTCGGTCACGGGACCGATGGCCGTGAACAGGACGCCCTTCTCCTGGGCCTGCTCGAGGGCCGGGGTGAAGTAGTCCAAGCGGTGGAGCGACATCTCGGAGCCGAGGATCAGGATGGACTCCTCGGCGCGCTCGATCAGCCCCATGAGCTTCTCGGTCACGTTGGACCGGGAGCGGACCATGACGAACTGGCCGGGCTCCTGGAGCTCGGCGGTCCCCTTGGGCATGAACTCGGCGGCGACCTCCTCCTTCTTGGAGGCCAGCTGCTCGGCTTCACGCTGCAGGTTGCGCTCCAGCTGGTTCATGTAGTTGATGAACGGCTGGGCGACGAACCGCTTGGGGCGCTCGGGGATGACCCGGACCAGCTTCTTGGTCTCGAGCCCCTCGAGGGCCTGGTAGATCTTCGTACGCGGGACACGGGAGAGGCGGGCGACCTTGCTAGCGGTGGCGACCTCGAGATCGAGAAGGGCGAGGTAGGCTCGCGCTTCGTACTCGGTCAACCCGTACTCCTGGACTTTGGCGAGACGTTCCTTGTTGATAGCCATGGGCGTCTTCCCTCCGCCTGGCCCAGCGCGGTCGATCCCGGCATCGGGACAGCGCTCGCGCTGGGGGCTGACGGTGTCGTATGCGGTGCAAGACAGCGCCTCCGCTGGCGGGCGGAAGGGGGCTGCTTGCGGGTTCGGCAACACGCCCCCGGTCTCCCGGGGACACGCTGCTCGTTCCCCCACCCTTACTTAAACCTTGCTGCACACAGGGCCGGCACGGTGCGAACCAGACGGTCTAGCCCAGAGAAACGGGCGCTCTAGTGTGACACCCTAGCATGGACAGGCACGTCGGGACCCCGGCCCTCGGGCACGCCACGGGCAGCCCGCCCGGTGGCAGGCGATCGGGACCGCAGGGATCCAGGACACGGTGACGCTGGCGCCGGCTGGGACGCGGTGTCCCTGGCGGTCCGTGGTGACAGGTCAACCGGGCCCCGGCGCCCTGCCGGCCTTGTGGAGGACCTCGACGGCCAGGTCCCGGATCCGATCGGCCGGGACGCTGGTCGTGGTCTCGGCCTGGATCCGCTCACCGTCCAGGGCAAGGTTGCCGTCCAACGCGTCGCTCTCCCAGATCACGTAGACGTCCTCAGGCTGGACCGTGTCGTTGATGCGTTCTGCGTTCGGCAAGGCCAGCTCGGTCCCCGGTGCACGTTCGAGGTGGACCCACCGGCTCTCCTGGAGGCTTGTCCCCACACCCTCCCCGCCGAAGGACTGTTTGTGCACCTCCTCGACGTGGAAGACGGCCTCGAGGCTGGCCAGGGCCAGGGAGCGACCCGGCTCGGTGGCTGGGTCCAGGCGGTGGGTCGCGTTGCCCATGCGCACCTCCATGCCGGTGACACGGTCCAGATGCTCGTCGGCGTAGGTCTCTGCACGGTGGCCGACGACACATCCTGTCGCAGCCGGCAGGACGAGCAGCAGGGCCAGCCCGACCGGATGCATGGTTCGAACACCATCAGGGGACAGCTTGAGGCTTCTGGCCTCGTCCTCGAACCGACGTCTCCCCATCGATACCGTGCCTGGCGTCCTTGGCGTCCTTGGCGGTCCCCCTCCGCTCAAGCGACCCATCCCGAAAGGCCAAGGACCCCCTGACCCGCTTCGGGTCCGATGACGCACCGAGGCTTGGCCACGGGAGGCCTCCTGATCGCAGCGCTCCTCCTGTTGGTCCCGACGGCGACAGCCCAGCTCCCGACCGACAGCCAACCGGAGGTCACCTTCGAGGAGGTGACCGTCGAGGAGCCGGTGCCACCGGGAGGCGCGCCGGTCCCGGTGGCCCTGAACGCCACCGTCGGCTGCACCCAGGACGAGGCCCCCGAGACCGAGAACACGGCGACGATCACCGTCCTCCAGCCCCCGGCCGGCGTGACCGTGGACATCGAGCCGCCGACGACCACCTGGACCAACAGCGCCGGGGACTGTGGGCCCAACGCCGATCCCCACCAGGTCAACGCCACGGCCACGATCCGCATCCAGAACCAGGCCCCGGCCCTCACGCCGGTGACCGTCGGTCTCCAGATGACCGTGGAGAAGGCCCCACCGGTCGGCGAGGCCGAGACCTACGGGCCCTACAACGCCAGCCTGACGGCCACGCCAGACTACCTTGGCCAGTTCTCGGTGAGCCTGGAGGAGAAGAGCGTCGAGGTCCCGGCCAACCAGACGGCCACCTTCACCGCCACCGTGGAGAACCAAGGCAACGGTGAGACCCAGATCACCGCCAGCCTGGAGGACGTGGACGACCGCCTGGTCACCCAGGGCGCCGACGGGGCGCTCGTGCTGCCGGCCGGCGAACAGGGGACCCTGACCATCGAGATCGGTCTGGTGGACAGCGACATCGACAGCCTCTCCTCGCACACGGTCGAGCTCGTCCTCGAGGGGCAGTCCACGGATCCCGACGGCGGCTCGGCGGGCAACGAGACCCGGACGCTGACCGCCCGGTTCCAGCCCACCGACGACGGCAGCCCGATCCCCGGGCCCGGGGCTGGCTTGCTTGTGCTGGTCGTGAGCCTCGGCGCCGCTGCCGCCCGTCGGCGGTAGCCGCCGCTGGCGGTGGGCTAAGGAGGTGGACCGTCGCTGCGCCAGCGGTCGCGTCCCAGCATGGCAGCAGCGGCGCCTAGCATCGCCAGGATCGCCACCGGGTTGACCGCTGGGACCGGTAGGTAGTCGGGGACCACCGGGTTGGCGATGAAGAACCCCTGGGTCTGGCTGGGGGGTGCCTCGTTCTGCCAACGGTCCAGGGCCGAGACAGCGAACCGGTACGGGATGTCGGTGCGCACGTCCTCGGGCGGGTCCCATCGGATCCGCCAGACGCTCGGGTCGTCCTCCCGCGGCTCGGGACGGATGGGCCCCAGGGGCTGGTCGCGGGCGAACATCCCGGCGATGGGTGTGCCCTCGCCGGGTCGCATCCGGGTGCCGTCCGGGTAGAGGACCACGAAGTCGACGACGACCCGCTCCCCCTTCTGCACGTTGTCGGGCGGTTGCTGGAGGAACCGGACCGACATCCGCTGCGGATCGATCTGGAACAGCTGCGTGCTGGTGTCGATCTCGTTGCCGTAGACATCCTCTCCCTTGAGCAGGAACCTCACCACGACGAGCTCGGTGGTCCGGTCGGTGGTGAACGAGGCCCGCGCCGTGGTCCCGTTGTAGGAGAGCCTTGGCTCCCCGATGCCGGTGGCACCGGTGGAGACCGTGGCCGTCAGGTTCCTGATCTCCGAGGGGAACTCGAACTCGGCTCTGGCGGTCTGGCCCCTTGTGACCTCGTCGGGGTTGTCGATGCTCTCGGCGTCCACGGTCCCCGGCATGACCTCGAACGGTCTCGACACGAAGGTCTGGATGATGTTCCCGGAGCGGTCCTGACCACCGACCTCGAACCGGTACTGACCCACCGGCAGGTCGTAGCGGGGCGACCATTCGAGGAACCAGCGTCCCTCGACGAACCGGGCTCGACCCGTGTCCACGGTCTCGCCGCTCGCGTCGAGGATGCGGACCTGGGGGGTGCCGTGGCTGGAGGTGTAGGCTTGACCATCCTCGAAGACGAGCTTGGTCTCCAGACGCACGTTGCTCAAGCGCTGGGCTTCGACCGGCGGGTCCTCGACCACGGTGGCCTGGACCTCGGAGGCGGCGATGTCGATCGGGCCCAAGCTCACGCTGAACCGGTTCCCGAACAGGTCACGCCCGTCGACGTCGATGACCAGGGGGCCCGTGGGTGCGCTGCGGGGTGGGGTCCACTGGATGAAGGTCCCCACCCCCGCAGCCGGCGTGACCTCCACGTTCCGGAACGTGACCGGTCCGGCACGGACGACGGCTTCATCCACGACGTCGCCGGGCTGGCGGGCCAGGATCGCGGTGATCTTCTCCCCCTTGTCGACCTCGTCGGGGGGCGCCTGGATCAGCTCGCGCTGGACCTCGACGGCCGACAGGGTGAACTTGACGGAGAGGCCGCCGAACCCGACGCCGTCCTGGCCCCGGCCGATGATGGTGAACATGTAGGTGCCTGTGGGCGTGGACGTGTCCGTCTCGAAGTAGCCCACGTGGTTCTGGCCGGCTTCCTGGCCGGTGAGCTCCAGGAACCGGTCGTGGCTGATGCTGACGCCCTGCCGGTAGAGCTGCCAGGAGCCCCCCTCGGGACGGCGCAGGACGTTGATGACCGGTTCCTCGGTGAAGATGCCCTCGTCGCCCGGGCTCGAGGGGAACAAGGCGAACAGATCGCTGCCTCGCTGCCGGGCGCACTGGGCGTCGTCGGCGGCGATGCTCACGTTGCCCGGGCAGATCGGGGAGGTCGAGTTCCGGAACTCACCGTTGAACAGGATGGTGAACACCTTGGAGGTGCTGGGGCCCACGATGTTGCCGTGGATGTCCTGCCCGGTGACGCTGAAGAAGTGGTTCCCGGGGACGGCCTTGGCGGCGTCCATCGAGAACTCCCACTCCTGGCCGCCCTGGATCCCCGTGGGGCGTTGGCTGACCTCGGTGCGCGGCTCGTCGAGGAAGTTGAGACGGATCAGGTCGACCTGGATCTCGCCGCCGCGGCTCGGGTTGGCCATCTCCTCGGTGAACAGGGACCCGTCAGGGTAGGTCAACCGGGTGACGTAGCGGAGGTCGTCCTGCTCGCCGTCGAGCAGGTCGGGCGGTGGGACCACGGGCCGGACGTTGATCCGGGCGGGCTCGACCTCGAAGGGGAAGGCGGTGACGTTCTTGTTGCTCGGGTCCCGGTCGTCCCCGGCGATGACCTCCAGGTCCCAGGTGCCCACGGGTGCCCCGGAGGCGGTCTTCGGGATCCGGAAGGTCCTCACCCAGGCACCCTCCTCGTCGGCGTCGGTCATCAGCAGGGAGTCGACCTGGAGGACCCGGCCGAACTGGTTGGTCTTCTTGACCCTGAGCATCACCCCCCCCAGGGACGGGTCGACGTTCTCGCTGGTCAGCGCGCGCCCGTCCTTGTACTCGGCGTGCAACGTGACGTGGACGGTCTGCGTGCGTTGGGTACCGTTGACCTCCTCGCTTCCGACGAAGGTCTTGAGGTCGATCAAGGGGCGTGCGACCGCGATGTCGAAGATCTGGGTCGGCGTGCGAGGGATCTCGTTGTGGTGGTTGGTGTCCCCGTGCGTGTCCTCCGCGGCGCGCAGGATCCACCGGTACTCGCCCAGGGGCTCGAAGGTCATGTTGATCGGCTTGGTGGTGTTCCAGAGACCGTCGCCGGTGTAGTTGAGGTCGTTGACCTCCTTGGCCTCGTCAGCGCCGACCTGGCGGAGCTCGGCCTGGATGCGCTGGTCGGTGTCGTTGGGGGTGAACGGCGAGCCGTCGGCGTAGGTGAGGTTGAAGCTCACATCGGCTGTCTCCAGGCGTTCGACCTCCCGGGGCAAGAGCTCGATCCGGGGCTCGATGGTGTAGGGGTGGACCTTGTAGAAGGGCGAGTCGAACTCGCGGATCTTGTTGCCATCCAGGAGGACCTGGTCGTCCACGGTGATCTTGTACAACGGGTTGTCTGGTTGCCCGGTGCCCCCGCGGGTGGCCTTGGCGTCCTTGGCGATGGTGTGGTTGATCCAGAACTGCTGCAAGGGTCCCACGTAGATCGACCTGGGGTGGGCCACGGTCTCCGACCGCTCCTGCTCGATGCTGGTCGTGGTGTCCACCTGTTCGACCCGGATGCGTAGGGTGTCGTCGGGCACCACCGAGCCCTCCACCGGGGTCACCTTGCGTAGGTGGTTCATGTGCTTGCAATCCAGGGGGGCTGCGAAGTAGAACAGGCGGAAGTAGTAGCGGACCGTCTGGGTGCGCATGAAGTCCGGGTCGGGATCCTCTCCTTGCTCCGTCGGCCGGAGCTCGATGATGGGGTCGACGATGGGCGAGCCGGGCAGCAGGGGGAAGGTCTCGGCGTCGGTGACGCCGTCGGCCTCGACCTCGACCCGGATGGTCTGCTGGTTGTCGGCGCCCAGCGGGTAGTCCAGGGGGATCTCCCAGGTCACGGTGATCGGGGCCCCGCGTCCGCTGGAGATCCGTGTCTGGTCCACGACGCTGACACCGCGGTCCTTGTCGATGATCCGCACGTGGACCTGTTCACCGGCCAGATGGCCTGTGCTGGAGACCCGCAGGATGTCGTGACGCCAGGCCTCCTCGTTCCGGCAGACGCTCGCGGTCGTCATCCAGGACCGGAAGGTGTCGGTCGGGTCCTCGCCGACCTCGCTGTCGACCCGGACATCGTAGGCCTGACGGCGGGAGGGCTCTCCCTGGGCAGCCGCGCTCGTGCCCTCCGGATCGGTGAAGCCCTCCGGGAAGGAGATCACGCAGTACCGGCGGTTGGTGTCGCTGAACCGGTCGCAGCCGTCCCTGCCTTGATCGAACTCGACCGTCCGCGTGAACGGTCCACCGCAGTTGGACTGCCGGCAGTCGACGAGGACGGTCTCCTGGGTGTCCCCGCTGCCGAAGGTGACCTGGATGCTCGCGCTGGAGCCCTCGAGGACGTCGCGGAAGCCGTCGAGGACGCGTACACCCTCGCCGACGGCCTGACCCGTGTCGGCGATGAGGAGCAGGCACCCTAAGGTAGCAAGGGCTACCCCGAGGGCGAGGACACCACCGGAACCTACACGCACGTAGCGCCTGTTCGTCGTCCCCGCTTTAAAGCTTGTCTCAAGTCTCGCCCCACCCCTTGGTCCGCTTCTCGGCTGGATGGCGGCTCCAGAAGGTTCTTGTACGCTCGGGCCACGTCCTGGCCTGTGGGTGCCTTCGACTTCCTGGACATCTCGCAGCTCGAGGTCAGCGAGGTCGTCTACCTCTCGTTGGCCCTGACCGTGGGGTTCGCCCTTCTTTCCCTGGCCATCGCCTGGTTGTACCGCAAGGTCCGTAAGTGACGGTACCAGGCGGCTGAGGCTTATCGCCCCTGCTCGAACAGCAGGCGCTGGGTCGCGTGGTACAGGTAGGACAGCGGGCACGCATCGGCGCCCTCGTAGCTACCAGGTCGGTGCTGCTCGACGGTCAAGGACCACGTGCCGGTCCCGGGCTCCCGATCGAAGGAGAACCGCGCGTAGGGGGCCTGGATCTCCGGGCCCCGGGGAAGCTCCTCCAACCGGACGTCGACCCAGCCCGGCTCGGCTTCCGGGGCCGGTTCGGGCTGTTCAGCCCGTCTTGGGGGTCGCGGACGGGGTGCGCCCTCCATGGCGGCCAGCTCTTCGACGTGGCCCTGGGCCTCGAGCTTGGAGACCATGTCGTCGGGAGGCGGGATGTCGAAGAGGTCGACGACCCGGTGCTTGAAGGCCACCGGGAGCGCCCGGAACTCGTCCAGCCGGTCCTGGCCCCCTGGGGTCAGGCGGTAGACCACCCGCGTGCGTCCTTCCTCCTCGCGCTCCTCAGAGACGATCAAGCCGTCGTCCTCGAGGCGCTGGAGCAGGGAGTACACCTGGCTCTTGGTCGGACCGTCCCCCATCAGCTCCTCGAGATCCTTGAGGATGCCGTACCCGTGCGTGGGCTCCCGCTCGATGGCGAGGAGGACCAGGCCTTCTAACAGGCCCTTTAGCACGAGCGTGGGAGCGTCGACCATGTTAGGGTCGTCGAGTGGCACGGTCAAGGTATAAACCTACTCGTGTAACGACCGATAGTAGTCCTATTTTCATACCATGGATAGTCTCTCAGCAACCCTATGAGGTCAAATAGGGGAAAGTTTAAGCATACCATGTGGTCTGTATGGCATCCCATCTCATGGGGATGAGAGGGGTGAGGAACTATGAGCAGCTCAGTGAAAAACGCTGAGACGCCAGAGACCAAGGAGATCAAAGTGAAGATCCCGGTGGAGTACCACATCAAGCTCCACACGCTGAAGGTTCTGAAGGGGGAGTCGATCAGCTCCACCGTCGAACACGCGCTCACGCGCTACTTCGACATCCTTTCAGAGAACCCGGCGGGGCAGAGGCTCGAAGAGCTCTCTGACATGACCGTCAAGCAGTTGATGTGAGGATCTCTGGCCCAGCTGAGACGATACGTACGTCCAACCATGGTCGGCGACGGCCTTCGGGCCGGCGGTCGGCCGGTTTCTCCTTTCTTCTCCACCTTCTCCCTCCACATAGGACCCTTCTAGGTTGATATGTACAGAAAGGGATGGTCCTGCGGCTGGACCATCATAGTCCATCCAGCGGACCATCATGGTCCGAAATCAGGACTATAAATGGTGTCATCTGAGGACTATCATAGTCTCTGGGCAGGACTATCACAAAACTACCACGCTTAAGAGCCTGGGCGGGGGGTGCTCGGTTCGATGTCGCAGCAGACCCGCATCACGATCCCCACCGGTTCGCTAACCTGGTTCACCGACGCCATGAACGATGCCGGCTTGAGCGTGCTCGACACGGGCGAGCGGGTGACCACCGAGGAGGGCGTCGGCGCCGAGGCTGTGATCCACGTGGCTCGCTTCGGATCCGACCAAGCGGGGGAAGGCTCTATCACCGAGCCGCCCTTGCCGGATCGATGACATCCGAGCAGGTCACCATCGCACCCTCGCTTCTGGCCTCGGACTTCGCCCGGCTAGGCGAGGAGGCCCTGGAGGTCCTGGAGGCCGGCGCCGACTGGCTCCACGTGGACGCCATGGACGGCCACTTCGTGCCCAACCTGACCTTCGGCGCGCCGATCGTCAGATCGCTTCGTGCTGTCACCGAGGCTCCCCTGGACTGCCACCTCATGGTCGCCAACCCGGACGACCGCGTCCCCGAGTTCATCGACGCCGGGGCCGACGTCATCACCGTCCAAGCCGAGGCGGCCACCCACCTCCAACGGACCCTGAGTACGATCCGCGAGGCCGGGGTCAAGGCCGGGGTCGCGCTCAACCCGCACACCCCCCTTTCCATGGTCGAGAACGTGATGGAGGATCTCGACCTGCTCTTGGTGATGACCGTCAACCCTGGCTTCGGCGGCCAGAGCTTCCTAGAGACCATGATCCCCAAGATCGCCCAAGCCCGGGAGATGATCGACGGGACCGGCCGCGGCATCCATCTCCAGGTCGACGGCGGCGTCGGTCCCAAGACGACGGCCAGCGTCCAGCAGGCCGGTGCCGACGTGCTGGTGGCTGGCAGCGCCATCTTCCGCGCTGGGGTCCCCTACGACCAAGCCATCGCCCAGGTCCGCGACCAGTGACCACCGGGGGGTGACCGACGGCCATGACCTGGGTGGAGACGCTGGTGGCCGCGGCCGCAGCCGGCCTCCTGGCCGTCCTGCCCCGGGCGATCTGGCCTCGCTGGGGACCCCTGCACATGCTGGCCGCCGCCTTCATCCTCTTCCCGTCGACCGAGAACCTGATCGACTTCATCGAGGTCGCACCCCTGATCGGCCGGTACACCGAGCTCCAACCCTACCCGGTCGCGGTGCTCAACGAACTGCCGCTACGGATCCTGCGCCGCAACCTCCTGATCCCCCTGGTGGGGCTGGGCCTGGTCGGCCTGTTGGGTGGCAGGGCGGTCCTTCGAGGCTACGAGCGGCCGGTGCGACGCAGCTCCGGGACCTGGCGCCGGGACCTGTGGCTGGGCCTTGGCCTGATCCCTCTGGTCATCCTTGGTGAACTGGGCGCGCTCTTCCTGCTGGAAGGGCCCCTGCAGGTGCTCCAGACCGGAGACGAGAGCGCTCTGTTCGCCAACGCGACGCTGATCCACGTCGCGGCTCTGAGCCTCGCGCCGGCCATCGGCGAGGAGCTCTACTACCGGGGCCTGCTGCAGGGCGCCCTGGAGCAGGCGTTACCGGGCAGCCACCGGGCCTGGCTGGCCATCGGGATCCAGGGCCTGATCTTCGGCCTGGCCCACGGGGGGTTCGCCACGATCTCCCATCTCTTGGGCCCGCTGATCTTCGGGACGGCCATGGGCCTGGTCCGCTCGACCATCGGCCTGGGCGCCTGCATGGCGTTGCACGCGGCGGTCAACCTGGCGTACTTCAGCGTGGATCCCGGCGCCGGGGGCCTTGGCCTCCAGGTGGCCACGGCGGTGCTGGTGCTGGTGGGTTTGGGGGTGCTCTGGTACGAGAGGAGGACCTACGTGGGGCTCCTACGCGACGGCCCGGAGACCCTGGCCTCGCCCCCGGAAGCCTAGAGATCGGGGACGGAAGCGACCGGTCCCAAGGGCAGCCAACGTCGAGGCGGCCGGTCTGGGAACCGGTCGGGACACGAGGCGGGATCAGGCGGCCGCCTTCTCGAGGCGCTGCTTGATCTCCTGCTTGGGCTGGGCCCCGACGATCTGGTCGACCGGGGAGCCGTCCTTCATGATCAGGAGGGTCGGGATGGACATCACACCGAACTTCTGGGGAGTCTGGGGGTTCTCGTCGGTGTTGATCTTGCCGAAGGCCACGTTGTCCATCTCGCCGGCCAGCTCCTGGAGGATCGGCTCGACCCGCTTGCACGGACCGCACCAGGGAGCCCAGAAGTCGATCAGGACCAGGTCGTTGGAGTTGACGAAGCCATCGAACTCATCGTCGGAGAGCTCCACAGGGGCACCGTTGCCATCAGAGGCCATATCAGGTGC
>CAZBKU010000017.1:0-22500 GCA_964492585.1 uncultured Thermoplasmatales archaeon
CGGGTGTGGCCGTCTTCGCGCTCCAAGGGGTCCAACCGCGACGCTACTGGGAGGCCGACCGAGCCAAGCGCGCCACCACCGCCGTGGCGATCCTGTGGCTGACCCTGCTGGCTCTCTTGGCTGGCGCCATCCTGGCCCACCGACACGGCCTGCTGGCCCTGTGACCGATGGGCTGTTCGTCGTCACAACAGGGCGACCACAATGCTTTTGGTCCCCCTAGCGGGCTCCTGCGTGATGCTTGGAGGCAGAGGGTGGCTCTTGGCCGTGGTCCTGGTGACCGCTGGCATGGCCGGATGCCTAGGTGGCGACGACCAGACCGGGCAAGGCGACCTACAACAGACGGCCGTGGCCGACGCCGACACCGGCGGCATCCAGGGTGTCGTCACCGACACCGCCGTCCAACCGGTCGAGGGCGCCAACGTGACCCTGGTGGAGACCAACCAGACCGTGCAGACCGCCAGCGACGGCTCCTACGCCTTCAGCCAGGTCCCCCCAGGCACGTACACGGTCGCCTTCCGGGCCGACGCGTTCGTAAGCACCAGCAAGGAGGTCAGCGTCCAGGTCAACGAGATCTCGACGCTGGATGTCCTTCTGAGCCACCTTCAGAGCCAGTCCCCGTTCACCCAGGTCTTCGAGCTCCAGGGCTTCTTCGAGTGCGGCGTCGAGGTCGGCTGGAACGTCAGCCAAGCCCCGCCGCCGGCCGACTACTTCTTCCTGGGGGTGGCCGTCTGCGCCTACCCGAACTCGATCATGGAGGATCTCACGGGCAGCGGGAACGCCACCAACGACAAGTTCGCCCACGTCTTCGAGCTCGAGGCCCCGATCGACACGATGGTCTACGAGATGACCTGGGAGGCCTCCACACAGTTCAGCCAGTGGATGACCACCCGGGTCGAGGTCGAAGGTTTCGCCAACAGCCAGAACGGGACCTTCTTCAGGACCCAGGGCCCAAGCCCCATCCACGTCCGGCTCGAGAAGGACGTCTTCGAGGAGACCAGCGAGGTCTACCAGCAGGCCTGCGAGGAAGGTAACGACGACTACTGCGGGTACAGCTTCTGGGACAGCGGCTGGCCGCTGCAGAGCCGCGTCTTCCCCGCCTGGCAGTGCGCCAGCGAGACCGGCGGCGGGTGCGTGGCCGCCCAGCAAGAGTTCACCCATCTCATCACCGCGTTCTACAACCAGGAGGCTCCCCCCGGGTACAGCGTGGTCGAGGGTAACAGCTGACCACGGCCAACCCCCGTCGGTTCCGAGACCCGGGGCCCCCGGGCCCGCGGCTGGTGACAAGAGGTCTGCCCCAAAACCTTAGAGGGCCGGCGGCTCCATGGATGTTCGATGCGAGCTGCCAGCCTGGCGCTCCTGCTTCTCGCCACCCCACTCTTGGCCGGTTGCCTCGGCTTGGGTGGCGACGATGCTGGCAGCGGTGACGAGACCGTCCAGAAGCAGCAAGCCGAGGTCGGCTCCGAGACCGGTGGCATCCAGGGCGTCGTGACCGACACGGCCGTCCAACCGATCGAGGGGGCCAACGTCACCCTCCTGGAGACCGACCAGACCACCCAGACCGCCACCGACGGCTCCTATGCCTTCTCCAACCTAGACCCAGGCACGTACACGATCGCCGTCCGGGCCGAGGGGTTCATCTCGACCAGCAACGAGACCCAGCTCCGGGCCAACCAGGTCAGCCAGGCCGACTTCATCCTCAGCCCTGTGGCGCTCCAGGAGGCCTTCATGCAACAGATCGAGGACTCGGCGTTCTTCGAGTGCGGGGTCGGTGTGGGCTGGAACCTCACCCAGCTCCCCGAGGTGCCCGAGGCGCCGCTCATCGGGGACCCCCGGACCTTCGGGATCACCTGGGCCACGTGCGCCACCCTGAACCTCGAGGGGAACACGACCAACGACGACTTCAGCGAGGACATCGAGTTCGAGGCCCCGCTCACCGAGCTGGTCGTCGAAGCCCAGTGGGACCCCTCCAGCCCGGCCGCCGACCACATGTGGTTGACGGCCGACATCCAGGGCTTTGCCAACCTCACCGGCGGGAACGCCACGCTCTACCAGGACGTCGACGCCTCCTCCCCCTACAAGCATGTCGTGAACAACACCACGCTCGAGGAGATCAACGAGTGGTTCATCCGCCGATGCGAGAGCGGGTCCTCCGACGGTGACCGGTACTGTGGCTACAACTTCCGCGACCGGGGCTGGCCCATGACCGCCAGGACGTTCACCGCCACCGACTGCGCGCCGACACCTGCCTCGGGCTGCGCCCCGATCCAGCAGGAGGTCAACTACGTGTTCACGGCCTTCTACAACCAGCCCGCGCCCGAGGACTACAGTGTGCACCAGGGCGACGCGTCGACCGGTTAGCTCGGGATCGCCGGGATCCGGTAGACCAAGCGTCCTGCAACATCTCGACTGCCATGCAAGAACGTTTATGAGCCCACCGGGGGGCTGGGAGCGTGGTCACCCCCATGCGCGCCCTGCACGCCGCCGTCCTGGCCGGTCTGTTCTTGACGACCGCCCTTGCGGGATGCATCACGGGCGACGACGGCGAGGGTGACGATCAGGTCCTCAAGGAGCAAGCCCAGGCCGGCGAGCGGACCGGTGGGGTCCAGGGCGTGGTCACCGACAACGCGGTGCAACCGATCGAGGGGGCCAACGTCACCCTGATCGAGATCGACGAGACCACCCAGACCGCCACCGACGGCTCGTACGCCTTCTCCAACCTCGACCCCGGCAGTTACACGGTCTCCGTGAACGCCAGCGGGTTCGTATCCGCCCGGAACACCACCGATGTCAGCGCCGGCGAGGTCACCAACGTCGACTTCCTGCTCACCCACCTGCAGAGCACCGAGGCCTACACCCAGGTCTTCGAGCTCCAGGGCTTCTTCGAGTGCGGCGTGGAGGTCGGCTACGACTTCCGGCAGGAGCTCCCCGAGGTCCCCGAGCCTCCTGAACAGGTCCCCTGGATCGACCCGCGGTACTTCTTCTTGGGCCTTGCCGCCTGCGCCGCTGGGAACATCGGCTCCGAGAACACCACCAACGACAAGTTCTCCCACTTCTTCGAGTTCGAGCCACCTGTCGACACGGTGGTCTACGAGATGACCTGGGAGGCCAACAACCAGTTCAGCGACTGGATGACCACCCGCATGGAGGTCGAGGGGTTCGCCAACGACGGCGTCGGGACGGTCTTCCGGACCCAGGGCCCCAGCCCGATCGTCGAGCGGCTGGAGAAGCCGACGTGGGAGAACCTGTCGGCCAACTTCACCGAGCAGTGCGAGCAGGAAGGGGACGATGACTACTGCGGGTACAGCTTCTGGGACAACGGTTGGCCCATGCAGACCCGGGTGTTCCCTGCCTGGCAGTGCCAGAGCGAGGATGCCGGCGTCTGTGCCGTGGCCCAGCAGGAGTTCACCCACTTCGTCTCGGCGTTCTACAACGGTCCAGCCCCCGAAGGCTACAGCATCACCGAGAGCGACGGCGCCTCGAGCTAGGCCCTTGGGACCCCAGGCTCCGACAGCGACAAGGAGCGACCCGGAGAGCTGGTCCAGAACAAGGTTTATGACCCCCCCGGCTCGCTCTTGGAGTGATCCCCCATGCGTCCCCTCACCACGTTCCTGCTGTCGGTCCTGCTCGTCACGACCGTACTGGCGGGATGTCTCACGGGCGACGACGGCCAGGGCGACGACCAGGCCCTCAAGGAGCAGGCCCAGGCCGGTGACCGGACCGGCGGCCTGCAGGGCGTCATCACGGACACCGCCGTCCAACCGATCGAAGGGGCCAACGTCACCCTCCTGGAGACCGACCAGACCACCCAGACCGCCACCGACGGATCCTATGCCTTCTCGAACGTGGACCCGGGAAGCTACACCGTCTCCGTCAACGCCAGCGGTTTCGTCTCCGCCCGGAACACCACCCAGGTGACCGTCGGCGAGGTCACCAACGTCGACTTCCTGCTCACCCACCTGCAAAGCACCGAGGCCTACACCCAGGTCTTCGAGCTCGAGGGCTTCTTCGAGTGCGGGTTCGAGGTCGGCTGGGACCTCACCCAGGAAGCTCCCGAGCCGCCCGAGCCCCCGGAACCGGTCCCCTGGCTGGACCCCAGGTACTTCTTCCTGGGTCTTGCCGCCTGCGCCGTGGTGAACGTCGGGGCCCAGAACACGACCAACGACAAGTTCATGCACGTCTTCGATCTCGAGGCCCCGATCGACACGCTGATCTACGAGATGCAGTGGGACGCCAACTCCGACACGAGCGAGTGGATGGGCACCCAGCTCGAGGTCGAGGGCTTCTCCAACGACCAGATCGGTCGGTTCTGGCGCCACCAGGGCCCCAGCCCCGTCTACGAGCGGTTGGACAAGCCGGTCTGGGAGAACCTGTCGGCCAACTTCACCGAGGCCTGCGAGGAGGGCAACGACGACTACTGCGGCTACAACTTCTGGGACAACGGCTGGCCGCTACAGACCCGGGTGTTCCCTGCCTGGCAGTGCCAGAGCGAGGACGCCGGCGGGTGCGCGGTCGTCCAACAGGAGTTCACGCACTTCGTCTCGGCCTTCTACAACGCCCCGGCCCCAGAGGGCTACGCCATCGTCGAGGAGAACCCCGGCGAGGGCTCCCGCTAAGCCATCGACGGCTGAAGGGCGGCGGTAACCGCCGGGCCGCCTAGAAGGTGTCCCCGGTGATCTGCTCGTACAGGTCAGCGTAGAGCTGGCTGGTCTCCTCGACCAGGTCCTCGGGCATCGCCGGGATGTCAGGCTCCGGCTGGCCCTGTTCCCGGGCCTTCATGAGCTCGGCGTGGTAGCCCGTCTGCCGGTAGTGTTGGCGGACGAACTCCTTGGAGAACTCGACGACACGGCCGTCCTCCTCGTAGGCTCGTTTGTCCCAGAAGCGGTCCTCGTCGCCGGTGCCGAACGTGTCGGCGACCATGAGCTGGCGGTCCTCGTCGAAGGCGAACTCCTTCTTGCCATCGGCGTGGATCAGGCCCCGGGGTTCGACCTGGTCCTCGATCAGCTGGTCGATGGCCAGGACCGTCTCCTTGAGCTCGGCCAGCTCGTCCTCGGTCAGCCCGCTGATCTCCAAGGCCTCGTCCTCGGTGAGCTTGCGATCCACCGGCTCGAGCTTGGTGGTGAACTCGACGAAGGGCTCCGGCAAGCGCTCACCGGCGGTGATCTCGTGGCCCTGGGGGAAGCCCAGGTCGACCGGGTCGACCTTGCCCTTCTCGATGCGGTCCATCAATGACCCGGCGGCGAAGTGCCGGCAGACGACCTCCAGCGGGATCAGGTAGCTGGTCGTCTCCTGGTCGAGCTGGTCGTAGTCCGGGATCACCTGGACGCGCCGGACGCGCATCTCCTCGGGGCTCTCCAGGCCCAGGAAGTGGGTCTGGCAGATGCCGGCGTCCTCGACCTGCTCGAACCAGAAGGCAGCGGTGCGGCACAGGGACTCGCCCTTGCGCGGGACATCGGAGGGGATGATCTTGTCGAAGACGCTGATCCTGTTCGAGAACCCGAACAGGAGCTCGTCCTCGGACACCTCGTAGACGTCCTTGACCTTGCCTTCCCGCAGGAGCTTCATGCCGGTCCCAGGATGGCCGGCGTTCTTCAAGGTATCGGCGGCGGTGATGGATCCGCAGGCCGCAGGGGCTGGATCTGCGGCCAGGGCCCCACGTGTCGCTCAGAACAGATGCCCATCGACCGATCGGGCCGCCGGGCCCACGCTGCCGCGCAGGACCTTGGCGACCCCCGGGATCCCGACCAGGGCCTCAGCGACCTCGTCCTGGTGGCCAGGCAGGGTGTTGACGTAGACCGTGGCCCCCGTGTCGATGCTGAAGTAGGCCGGGACGCCCTGGTCGCGGAGCTCCCACACGGCGTGCATCACGGCCACCGTGGCTGGCTGCCAGGTGATCCGGCCTCGGGCGCCGGTCATGGTGACAGCGTGGAGGTTGAGCGTGTCGTGCTCAGCGATCTGCAGGAGCTTGTGGACGTCGCGGTCCTCGACGGCCTGGCGGGCGTGGTCGAGGGCGCCCTCGACGTAGGCGACCCTGGCCTCGAGCAGGGGGCTTGCCATGACGTCCTTGTGGACGTCCTCGGTGGGTTCCTCGTGCTCGACCAGGGCCATCAGGATCGGCCAGTCCATCTCGGCTGGTCCGGCCAACTGGCGGCTGCCCGAGCCCCCATCCTCCAGGAACCACTCGCTGATCCCACCGGTGGTCGCGCGGCTGGCCGACCCCGCCCCCAACCGAGCGATCCGCGAGACCTCGTCGGCTGAGAGGTCCAGGCCCAGGGCGGCTTGGGCCGCATGTGCCAGGGCCGCGAACCCGCTGCTGGATGAACCAAGGCCGACCCGTTGCGGGAAGTCCGACCGGGAGACCACGCGCAGACCCTCGGTGGTGTCGGCGTGCTCGCGCACGGCGTCGAGGACCTGGACGACGCGTTCCAGGGCGCGACCGCGGACGTCCTGACCGTCGATCGTCACCTGGTCGGCCTCGTGCCCGGGCACGACCGTGGTCGTCGTCGAGAGAGGTGCCGTGCAGACCGAGATCGAGGCGTGCAGCGGCTGGCGGGTCTCGAAGTCTGCCAGGCCGTGGTACTTGACCAGGCCCTGGATCGGGTGGGCGATGGCGGTGGCCTTCACGTGTCCCGGAGGTGGGAACCGGAGAAAAAGCCAAGGGGTATGGTCGGCTGAGGGGCGACCACGAGGCACACCCCGGGAACCATGCTACTCCTTGCCACGTAGGTGCGAGGGGTTGATGTGCCTTGGAGACGAGAAGAGGTAAGCCGGACCCATGCTTGGACTCACACCGTTCCGGGACGCTGCCAGCATCCACGTCGACGCCGACCCAGACCAGGTCACCGAGCTGCTGGTACACCCGAACGTGCTCCGAGCCTTGGACCATAGGATCCCGGCCGACGATCCCCTGGACATCGTCAGCGACGAGGATCGGGTCGAGATCCGCGACCTGGATGGCCACGTCCACTTCGCGTTCCGGATCCACGAGGAGGGCTCCGGGACCCGGCTGTCGGCCATGGAGACCGTCCGACCGGCCACAGCCATGGAGGTCGGCAAGCACATGTTCTTCCCTGGCCGGCACCACCAGGAGCTCCAGGAGGAGATGAGCCGGCTCAAGGGCCTGCTCGAGGACCTCAAGGATGCCACCGGCATCGACGAGCTCCTGCGTCCCTGAGATCTGGCCTCCTTGTCCTGCCGGACCGACCCGACCACGGGCTGAAGCGTTAAGACCAGGGCCTCTCTTGGACCGGCGTGCCGCTCGTCCCAGTTGATCCCCTCTCCCTGGCGGGTTTGGGCCTGATCGGGGCCACCATCGCCATCCTGCTCCTCTCCGACTGGCCCCGGGCCTACGTGCTGGGCGTCTCCACCATCGTCCTCTACGGCCTCCAGACCGTCGTACGGTTCTCCCACCCCAACGCGATCGGGCTAGGGGAGCTGGCCCTGTCGACCGACCGGCTCTTGGACGGCTCCTGGTGGACACCGGTCACCTACATGTTCCTGCACGCCGGCCTGTTCCACATCTTCGGGAACCTGTTCATCCTGCTGACCGCCGGCCCGGCCCTGGAGGAGTCGGTGGGGCCCCACTGGTTCCTGCTCATCTACACCCTGGGCGGCCTGGCCGCTGCCGGCGCCGGCGTCGGCCTCTCCATGGTCGCCCCGGACATCGTGCCGACCGGGGTCAACATGGTCGGCGCCTCCGGGGCCATCTTCGGGATCCTGACCGCCTTTGCGATCCGCCACCCGAAGGAGAAGCTGCCGATCATCCTGATCTTCATCGTGGTCTGGCTGCCGGCGATGACCGTCCTGCTGATCTACCTGGCGATGAACGTAGCCTACATGTTCACGGACACGAGCATCGCCTGGTACGGCCACTTCGCCGGGTTCCTGGCCGGGCTGATCCTGGCCAGCCTGCCGGTGCTCAAGACCGCCGACGAGCAGGCCACGAGCCAGCAGGTGCCCATCGAGGCCCTGGACCACCTGGCCAGCTCCAACGCCTCCCGGGAGGCCATCGACCATCTGCGCGATCTCGACCCCGGGGAAGACGACGTCGCTCACGCGTGGCTGGACGTGCTAGCCCGCGAGGCCGCCTGTCCAGTGTGCGGTAGCGACCTGGACCGCGAGGATCTGACGTTGGTCTGCCGGCAGGGCCACGACATGGCCGACGTGGGAGACCCGGAGGATAACCGGGCAGACCAGGAAGGACGGTGAGGACCGCGGGTCCCAGGCCGCGTCCTCTGCCACCGGCGGTTCACATCGTCGACTCGCGCCAGTCCACCAAGGGCGTCCGCCAACCGAGCTTGGGCACCGGCGGCGGGTTGCGCTTGTGCCAGCTTGCCTGGACCATCCCCCGGACCCGGTCGACCTCCTGGGTGTCGATCCTGGCAGCTTCGGCGATGGATGGATCGTCCTGCTGGCGTTCGATACCGGCCAGGATCACGTCCAGGGTCCTGTAGGGCATCCCGAGCTCGGCCTCGTCGGTCTGGCCCTCCCAGAGCCCGGCGGTCGGCGGTCGGGTGACCACCGCCTCGGGCAGGGCAAGCTCCTGGCCCAGGACCCTTAGCTGGGTCTTGTAAAGATCGCCCAACGGCAGCAGGTCGACGCCGCCGTCGCCGTGCTTGGTGAAGTAGCCAACCATGAGCTCGGACTTGTTCCCCGTGCCGGCCACCAAGCGACCGGTGGCTTGGGCTCGGGCGTAGCAGACGGTCATCCGGAGCCGAGCCTGGAGGTTGGCGGTGATCATCGTGCCGGCCTCGACACCCAGCTTGGGGATCAGGGCCTCGGCTGCCGGGCCGATGGCGACCTCGTCGAGGCCTAGGCCCAGGTGGCCGGTGACCGTCTCGGCGATCTCACGGTCCTCCGCGCTGCTGGTGGGACCAGGCAGGAAGACCGCGTCGACCGCGTCGGCGCCCAAGGCTTCGGTCGCCAGGGTGGCGGTCATGGCCGAGTCCAGGCCACCGGAGATGCCGACGACCACGCCGCTGGCATCGGCCGTCTCCAGGTAGGCATCCAAGAACCGCGTGATCACGCGACGAGCCTGTTCCGGGTCGAAGGCCAGCCACGGGTGGAGGTCGGTCGAGCTCACACCCCGCCAGCGTGGCCGGGACATATGAGCGTATGGCGAACGTGAGGACAGACCTCACAGCTGGGAGCAGACCTGGTCGTAGGCGATGGCCAGCGGGTCCTCGATGGGATCCAGGTCGGGCTCGGTCCCATCGTAGGACCCGCCGCTCCAGGGGCCCCAGATCTTCTGCCGACACTTGGAGTCGATCACGAACCAGTCGGTCTCACCCGTGGGTCGCTCGGGGGGCTCTTGAGCCCCGGTGGCCACGGCCACCATGGCGTCGACCTGATCGCGATGGACCGGTCGGCCGTCCAGGATGCCGTGCACGATGCCGTGGCCCTGGTGGTAGTAGGCATGCTCGGTGCTCGGCATGGTGGTCTGGCAGCAGCTGACCTTGGTGGGGCTGGGCAGGACGTTGTGGAACACCAGGTCGCGAAGCTCGGCCCGGGTCAGGACACCATCGCCCAGGGGACAGGCCGGCAGGATGGGGCCACAGGTCACCGGGTCGCCCTGGGCCACGATCCCGTCGGCGTGGCCCGAGGTCGTGTCGTCCAACAGCTGGCGGGAGAGCTGGAGGACCTTGGCCAGGGTCCCGGCGACGACCGGGGCGGCGTTGCTGGTCCCGCTGTGGGTCCCGGTGCCGTTGGCCGTGGTCCCGCCGGTGCTGGGGTAGCCCGAACCGATGCTGGCGATGTCCACGGGTTTGCCGGCGCCGACGTACGTGTCGTTGCTGCCAGGCGCCACGGCGCCGACGGTGATCATCCAGTCGGGGCCTTTCTCGCTGCTCGTGTAGGTGTGGGTGGGCACGCCGAAGGCGTTGGCCAACCCGTTGCCGGCGCTGAAGACGACGAGTTGGCCGGCCTCGCTGGCCGCCCGGGTGGTCTCGATGGGGCCGCCGGTGTAGAGGTTGTCCCTGACCACCGGGGCCGTGCTGTGGCCGTAGGAGTTGGACACGACGTCGATCCAGGGTTGGCTGGCCGCCCATCGCAAGGCCTCGGGCTCGAAGCCCTCGACGAGGACGACCAGGCACTCGGGGCAGGCACCGTGCCAGTTGCCGGCGGCGCTGGCTGCGCTGCGCGTCCCGTGTAGGCTGTTCGGGCGATCCCCGTCGTTCTCTTCGTCCAGGAAGCTACCGGAGAAGTTGAGCGCACCGATGACCTTGGTGCCCGGGAGCCAGTGGAGGTTGGCCTGGTCGGCCGACGAGGGTGCCATCTGGGCCCAAAGGCTGGCGTCGACCTGCTGGAGGTCGGCGATCTCCTCGCCCGGGTCGGTCGGGATCGAGATCGGGAGGGCCTGGGCGCCGGGGTAGCCCTCGATGTACGTAGCGGGATCGGCGAACAGGTTGACGTCGTTGGCCGACGTGGTGTCCCGGTTCCAGGGATGCTGGTGGCCCACGAGGTCGAAGTGGTAGGGGTTGAACGCGTCGTCGACGACGGCCACGACGGTCACAGAGCGGTCCTCTGGCGCCACGCTGGCCCCCTCCTCAGCGGTGGTCGCGTTGGCCAGGTTGGAGACCGGGCCGACGTTCCCGGACGTGTCGACGGCCCGGACCCGGTAGTGGTAGGTGGTGTTGGGCTCCAGGCCGGTGTCCAGGTGGAGGGTGCCGTCGAGGCTGGCCGCGGGGCTGAGCTGGTCGGGGTCGGTCCCGCGCAGGACCTCGTAACGGTCGACGGCCACGTCGTCCTCGGCCGGCGACCAGGCCACGGCCAGAGCGGTGTCGTTCCGGGCGCCGGCCGTGAGGTCCTGGACCTGGCTGGGGGGCTGGTCGTCGACGTAGGTGTCGCCGATGCTCACCCGGCTCGGGTAGGTCTGGTTGTCGTAGAGGATGGCGTTGGCCGCACCGGTGTCGATGTGGCGCGGGGTGATCTGGACGGTCAGGCTCTGGCCCTCGGTGGTGACGAGGCCTAGGTCCACGGTGATCTCGACCACCTCGCCGGGTGCCACGGCCCCCGACCGGGTCCCTCCGTGGTCCCGGTTGGTCGCCACGCGCTCGCCGTTGCTGTAGAGGTCGACGTACCACACCACACCCAGGGTGGCTCCGGTGCCGGCGGCGGTAGCGTGGAAGGTCACGCGGACCGGGGCCAGGTCGATGGCGTACCCGCGGTCGGGCTCCCATGCCCAGTTGGCATCCCAGACCGTGCTGGGGGACCCGCCGGAGATGGCCCAGGAGGAGTGCCAGAGGCTGGGGACCTGGCCCGTGGCGGGTCGGCGGTCCATGAAGCTCTCTCCGGCGACGAGGTCGGCCTGACCGGTGCCGGTGGGGCGGCTGTGCAGGTAGAGCGTGGCCGGGTTCTGGATCGGGTCAGCGACCCCGGTCGGCGCCTGGAGGTGGTAGGTGCCCGCCGCGCCGACCCAGTAGGTGATCTCGGCGTGGGTGGCACCGCCGGGGATCAGACCGGTCTCCTCGGCCGGGGACTCGTAGCACGCCAGGGTCTGGCCCTCATCGGTGAAGCAGACATCGAAGTCGTCGCCCGGGTTGCTGCCCTCCAGCCGGAAGGTCTCGTCCCCGCATGCCGCGGGCACAGGCTCGGTCACGTGGCTGACCCCGTCGACCTTCTCGCCGAGCAGGCCCGCCGGCAGGGTGCCGCTGATCTGCCAGTCGCAGGCACCGCTGGCCTGGACCTCGGTGGGGACCAGCAAGGCGCCCGTGCTGGTGACCAAGAGGACCGCCAGGGCGAGGATGCGGTGCCTTGCTGGAGATGGGGTCAACACGCCGATGCCTCCTCAGGGATCTGGCTATCCCAGGGTGGCCCTTTAGCGGTTTCCGTGACCCCCTAGCGACGTCGACCGGATCTCCACCGGGTACCGGCGGGGCCGAGCCTCTAATAAGCATGGTGGGCTACAGGGCCCCATGCGCGTTGCGCTATGCCAGCGAGGCTCGGTCGTGGGCGATGTGGAGGCCAACCTGGAGACCGCCTCGGCCGACGTGGAGGCCCACGGATCCGAGGCTGACCTTGTCCTGTTCCCCGAGCTCTTCCTGGCCGGGTACAACGCCCAGGACGCCCACCACGCGCTGGCCATGGACCTGGATGCCAAACCGTTGGAGCGGTTGCGCCTGGCCGCCCAAGACCACGGCTGCACGGTCATCGCCGGTGGTCCGCGGCGCAGCGATGTCCGAGGCGTGATCCACAACTCGGCCTTCGTGATCCCCTACGAGGGCGACATCCAGGCCTACGACAAGGTCCACCTGCCCACGTTCAACGTGTTCCAGGAGGGCCTGTTCTTCGGGCCCGGCGACCGGGGCCTTATCACCACCCTGCCCGACGGGACCCGGCTGGGCGTGGCGATCTGCTACGACCTGTTCTTCCCGGAGATCACCAAGGACCTGGCGCTGCGAGGGGCCGACGTGATCGCGACGATCTCGGCCAGCCCGGTGACCAGCCAAGCCTACTTCGAGGCCGTGCTCCCGGCCAGGGCCCTGGAGACCACCAGCTTCGTGCTCTACTGCAACCTGGTCGGCGTCCAGGACCACCTGACCTTCTGGGGCGGCAGCCGAGCCATCAGCCCCCTGGGCGATCTGCTCGTCGAGGCGCCAGCCGAGGAGGAGGCGGTGGTGACCTGCGAGCTCGACCTGGCCGACGTGGAGCTGGCCCGCAAGAAACGCCCGGTCCTCAGGGACACCCGGATGTTCCCGTGGGGCCAGGCTGACGACGTCGACGTCGGCTGGCCGACGACCCGCCAGGCGTTGGAGGACGCCTAGGACCTGTGAGGCACATCTCTGGGCTGCCGGGGCCACGCTGCAACCGTCGGTTTGCAACACAGCCAGGTTGAAGGCCCGCCAGGGTTCACAGGAAGCCGGAGGTTGAGAACCATGGAACAGACCGCTGCCGCGATGGTCGCCTGCCTGATGGTCGCTGCACCCGTCGTCGTCGCCCAAGAGGACGACGGTGAGACCCCGGAGGAGTCCACGTGGGGTCTCTGCCAGGCCAAGCAGGCCAGCCAGCCGGGCAACCAGGCCAGCAACGGGACGGTGAACCAGACACCGCCGTTCTCCAACGTGAGCGAGGAGGATTGCCAGGAAGCCGATCATCCCAGCAACCAGACGTTCGGACCCGACGACCATCCCGACGATGAGGACCACCCAGGCCAGAACGAGAGCGAGGAACACCCCGACGACGAGGATCATCCCGGCGGCCAGCCATGACGCCGCGGCTTCCGGGCCCCCAGTCCTGTCCCTCCCTCTTTTCTATCCCTTCGGTCTAGGTGGAGTGTGCGCTTCGCCTCGATGCTCTCCGGCGGCAAGGACTCCTGCCTGGCCCACCACGTGGCCGCCCAATGGGGCTGGGAGCCGGCCTGCGGCATCGTGGTCCGACCCACCGATCCCGAGAGCCACATGTTCCACGTCCCGAACCTAGACCTGGCCGCCGCCCAAGCCCAGGCCCTGGACCTCCCGCTGGTCGAGGTCGAGGCACCCCCCGGGGAGGAGACCGAGGTCACCATCCTGGAGGATGCCTTCGAGGCTGCCCGAGGCGAGCACGGCGCCGAGACCGTCGTCTCGGGTGCCGTGGCCAGCGAGTACCAGCGGGTCCGGATCGAACGGGCCGCCCACCGGGCCGGGGTCAAGTCGCACACGCCGATCTGGCACAAGGACCCGGTGGACATCCTGGACACCCTGATCGAGGGCGCCTTCGACGTGCGGTTCTCGGCCGTGGCCGCCTGGGGCCTGGAGAAGACCTGGCTGGGCCGACGCCTGGACCAGGACGCGCGGGAGGACCTGGTCGACCTGAAGGACCGCTACCGGATCCAGCCCGGCGGCGAGGGCGGCGAGTACGAGACCGTCGTCCTCGACGCGCCGATGTTCGACCAGCGTATCGAGGTCCAGGACGCCGAGACGACCTGGGAGCGCGATAGGGGCCGGTGGACGGTCACGGCGTTCGAGCTGATCGAGAGCTGAGGGCCACCGAGGGTGCAGCGATCCTCAGCCGGCCCGCGAACCCTTCTCGATCGACGGCGTACGGACCTCGGCGGCCAGATCCTGGCTGGCCTCGTGCAGCTCGTCCTCGACGGCGTCCATCCGGCGGGCCAGTTGGTCCTCGGCCTCCGGCCGCTTGGCCTCTGGGGCGTCGACAAGCCGGTCCAGAGCGACCGCTGCGTGGTCGACCACGGTCTCGACCTGGTCGAGGTCCTCCTCGAAGGCTTCCAAGTCCGGGTGGTCGTTGGCCCGGGCTCTGGACCGCAGATCCTCGATGCGCGCATGCCACACCTGGAGCTGGCCCTCGATCTTGGTCGGCAGCACGTCGGGCTCAAGGGCGTCGAGGCGGGCTGCCCAACCCTGCGCGTCGTCTCGGCGGTCGGTCGTCTCCGGTCGCATACGTGGCTGGGTGTCCAAGCCAGACCTAAAGAGGTTGTGTCAGATCGGTCGAGCCGGGCCCCGATGCCCGCCTCCAGCGTCCGAGCACGCTGACCGGCCTTGTCGCCCAGGGAACGACCCGAAGCTAGCAGGCCTCGGAGAGCCCCTGACTGGAACCTTGTTACGTCGGCAGCGTGTCGACCTCGGGGGCTAACTCTTGGGTGGCTCTGCGCAGGTCGGCCTCGACCGCTTCCAAACGGCGGGCAAGCTGAGCCTTGCCATCCGGCCGCTTGGCCTCGGGGGCGTTGACCAGACGGCCGAGAGCCATCTCGGCGTGCCCGATGACGGTCTCGACCTGGTCGAGGTCCTCCTCGAAGGCTTCCAAGTCCGGGTGGTCGCTGGCCTTGGCCCTGGATCGCAGAGCCTCCACCCGGGCCCGCCACGCCTGGAACTGGCCATCGATCTCGGTCGGCAGCACATCGGGTTCGAGGGCGTCCACCCGGGCCGCCCACCCCTGAGCCTCACCCCGTCGGTCGATCGTCTCCAGTTCCATACCCCATGGTTATCAGGCCTCAGCGCAAAGGGGTTGGGCCTAGGCACTTTGGGCCCGTGGTCTCGCTGTCCCGTCCTCGTGGTGGGTACGGTGGCCGGCGCCACGGGCAAGATGTCCGGGCAGATCCCCGGCAGGGACCGTCGACCGAGATGCTCGTCGATCAACCGACCGTCCGGTCCCCCGAAGCCGTCTCCTGGGAAGGATGACCCTGCGTCCGTCCTTCGTGACCAGGATCCGATGGCCGAAGGCCCGGTGTTGCTAGACGACCTGCTCCCACGTCCACGCCGTCGGGCCTGAAGGGGAGACCCCCTGGGGTTGGACCCGGAGACCGTCCGTGTCAGCGGTGACCGCCAACCCCCCACCCCATCAAGACGGGGCCCGGGCGTGGCGGTGGTGGACAGCCAGGGCCAGACCGGTGAGACCGACGAGCGTGACCACCGCCACGAGCCCTGCCACCAGGGCGGTGGGCCAGCCAAGCCACACGGCCACGCCGATGGGCAACCCGCACAAGCAGGGACACGCCCGGCACCGGGTTCAGGATCACGCTGACGTGGACCCAGGCCACCCCGTACACGTTCCCATCCACGTGGACGGTGACGGCGGGTGGCTCCTCCCGGACCTCTCCAGCCCTCTGAGCCATGAGCCTGGATCGGTGGAACGCACCAAGGCCCTTGGGTCGGACCAACAGCCGACGCGCGATCATCGGCTCCGGTCACGCCTTGGCGCCTGGAGCACCACGCAGGCGACGGGGCTCCGACGGCCCGCGCGGGCCGAGCTCACGACCGAGCGTAACCTCTTTCCCTACGAGCCCGCTGGAGGCTCGATGAGCCCGGGTCAACCCGATCCCGTCCTCGTCGTGGGCACGGTGGCCTACGACACCGTCAAGACGCCCTTCGCCGAGGCCCAGCGCGTGCTCGGGGGCAGTGCCACCTACTTCGCCCACGCGGCCTCCTTGTTCAGTGACGTGCACTTGGTCAGCATCGTCGGGGACGACTTCGACCTTGACGAGCTGGCCAACCTCGAGGACCGCGGCGTGGACCTGGACGGGCTCGAGGTGCTCGAGGGCCGCCAGACGTTCCACTGGTCCGGCGAGTACCACTACGACATGAACGCCCGGACGACCCTGGCCACCGACCTCAACGTCCTCACCGAGTTCGACCCAGTGGTCCCCCCGGCTGCCCGGCAGGCGCCGCTCGTGTTCCTGGCCAACATCGACCCCGAGCTCCAGCTCAAGGTGCTCGACCAGGTCGAGGACCCGCGGTTGGTCGCCGCCGACACGATGAACTTCTGGATCGAGGGCAAGCTCGACGCGCTCAAGGACGTGCTCGACCGGATCGACATCCTGCTGATCAACGACGAGGAGGCCCGCGAGCTGGCCGGGGAACCCAGCATCGTCGAGGCCATGCGCGAGATCCAGGCCATGGGACCCGACGCCATCGTCGTCAAGCGTGGCGAGCACGGTAGCGTGTTGGCCAACGGCGACCATTGGTTCGGCGCCCCCGCGTTCATCCTGGCCGATCTCCACGATCCGACCGGCGCCGGGGATGCCTTCGCCGGCGGGTTCATGGGGACCCTGGCCGCCCAACCGGAGATCACCGACCCGGTGCTGCGCAAGGCCTCGATCTACGGGACCGCGTGCGCCAGCCTGGCCATCGAGGACTTCGGACCCCGGGGCCTGCAGAAGGTCGACCGGAGCACCATCGAGGACCGAGCCCGTAGGCTGGCCCACTTCGCCCGGTTCCCAGAGATCGGGTGACGACCGCCGGGGGTCCTCACGTCCACCTTGGCTATCCGGTCCCCTTCTCGATACCCTCAAACCTGAGAAGCCGGGTGGTGGGGTACGCCATGGCCTTCGACCTCGTCGAGCCCCTGATGGCCTTCCTGGCCGAGTACGGGCTCTTCGCGATCTTCGTCTTCCTCGTGCTCGACGGGGCCATGATGATGCCCGTCCTCCCCGGCGAGATCGTCATGATCATGGCGGTGGCCGAGTACGCCGAGGACCTCCAGGACCTGGCCATGCTCGTGGCCTTGGCGACCGTGGCAGCCATCCTGGGGAGCTTGATCCTCTACGGGATCTCCCGGGGCGGCGGCCGGGCGCTGATCGAACGCCACCCCAAGCTGTTCATGATGCATCCCAGCCGGCGGGAGAAGCTGGAGAACGCCTTCCAGCACCCGGTCGGCCAGAGCCTGGTCATGTTCCTACGTGTGATCCCACTGACCCGGGTCCTGATCAACATCCCGGCCGGATTGGCCCGGATGAAGGTCGGTCGCTTCATCGTGCTCTCCTCGATCGGCATGCTCGTGTTCCACGCAGGATTCATGTGGATCGCCTTCCGGTACGGCGGGGGCGGGGGGATCACCGCCCAGGCCACCGCTGTCCAGGACGCCGTCGCCAGCCCGGCCTGGCAGTACATGCAGGCCAACGAGCTGGTCACCGGCCTGGGTCTGCTAGCCTTGGGCGCGTTCCTCTCCTTCCGGGCCTCCCGACGCGTCTTCAAGGACCCCGAGTGGTACTCCCGCTCGGCCATCGGCCTCTTGGCTGAGCGTGTGCTCTTCTGGGGCGGGATCGCGGTCCTGGTCGTCCTCTGGGTGGACCCGGGGATCATCTTCGAGCTGGCCGAGGAGGGCAGCGTGGATCTGCGAGCCGTGGCCCAGCAGTACAACTGGGAACCGGTCTCGTTCGTCGCCATCGGCGCGGGGATCGCCACGGCCCTGGGTGCCTTCCTGATGCTGCTCAGCAAGAGAGCCAAGAAGCGCAAGAAACGCCACAAGCGGAAGAAGGCCCAGGAAGACGACGAGGACGACCTCGAGGAGTTCGAGGCCGTCAAGCCGACAGGACGCGCCAAGGAACGCACGGAGTGAGCCCCGGCCCGGCCGGTGATCGGCCCCGATCAGGGCGATAGGACCTGGCCGGCCGCCTGGTCTGCGGCCTCCACGACCGCTTCCAAGTCGAAGCCGGGCTGGAGGAACGCCCCGTCCTTGTAGACCAGCTCACCGGCGACCACGGTGGCGCGGACGTCGCTGGGCTGGGCGGCGTACACCAGGTGGCTGACCGGATCGTTCATCGGCCGCAGGTGCGGCCGGGCGGTGTCGACGACCATCAGATCGGCCGGGGCGCCCTCGGTCGCCCGCCCGCCGCCGGCGATACCCAGCGCCTGGGCCCCGACCCGGGTGGCCATGGCCAGGACCTGGTCTGCGGGGAGCACGTCGGCCTGCCACCGGTGGTGCTTGTGGATCAACGCGGTCGTCTTCATGGTCTCGAACATGTCCAGGCGGTTGTTGCTGGCCGCGCCGTCGGTCCCCAGGGCGACGTCCACGCCGGCCTCGAGGAGCTCGGGGACCGGGGCATAGCCACCGGTGGCCAGTTTCATGTTGGCCACCGGGTTGTGGACGACCGTGGCTCCGGTCCCAGCGATCGCCTCGACCTCGGCCTTGGTGATCCACCCACAGTGGGCCACCAGGGCGTGACCGGTCAAGCAGCCGGTCTCGACCAGCCGGCCGACCGGGCGCTCACCGGTGTCCTGTTCGACGCTGTAAACCTCGTGCCGGGTCTCGCTGCAGTGGGTCTGCAACAGGCCACCGTGGTCCTCGGCCAACCCGGCTGCGGCCTGCAGGGTCTGCTGGTCGCAGGTGTACGTGGCGTGCGGGGCCACCGAGCCCTGGACGAGCCCGCCGTCGGCCGGCCAGCGACCAAGGAACCTCTCGGCTTCGTCGAGCAGGTCCTCGGTCGCGAACTCCGGGGTGTCGAAGCCGACCAGGGTGAACCCGGCCACGCATCGGATGCCGGCGTCCTGTGCGGCTTGGGCGACCTGGTCCTCGAAGAAGTACATGTCCGCGAAGGCGGTGGTCCCGCCGGCCAGCATCTCGGCGATGGCCAGGTCGCCACCGGCCCGGACGGTCTGGGCGGTGAACCGGGCCTCGGCCGGCCAGATCCGTTCCTCGAGCCACCGTTCCAGGGGCAGGCCGTCGGCGGTGCCGCGGAGCAGGACCATGGCCGCGTGGGTGTGCGCGTTGACCAGGCCAGGGGCCACGATGCAGCCACGGCAGTCGAGGACCCGGTGGGCATCGGGCAGATCGTCGCCGATCCTGGCGATCTTGCCGTCCCGGAGGAGCAGGGAGGTGTCCTCCAGGATCCGGGGGCCCCCGGGCGCGGGATCGACGACCAAGGCGTGGTCCAGGCGCAACGACACGCCCTGGCCACGGGCTTGTCCGGAAGAAGCCTTGCGGTCTCCGGGAGGCCAGATCGAGCGAAAAGAGGGGCACGGGTGGGAGCCTCGGCAGGTCCCACCCGTGACCGTAGCGTCCACGTGCCCCCGGAGGCCTGGTGAGCGGCGGTCGGCCAGGGGGCGGCCGGTGGGGTCGGCCATGGCGGGGGTGAGGTGTGGGGTGTGCGCCTCGTGGCGCGGTGCCAGGACCGCGGCGTGTGGGTCGCGTGGTTGACGGTGAGCGGCCACCAGGGTGGATGGCCGGATGTAAGGGTCAGGCGGTTGCCTTGAGGGGCACCTCGACCTCGCTGACGTCCTCGGCTTTGAGCTGGGGCCGGTTGCCGTCGTTCACGACGGTCCCGGCGAACTCGTAGCCCTTGCCCTTCTCGACCGGCAGGTTGGCGGGGACCAGGACATCGCCCCGGCCGCTGCCATCGGGGTTCTCGAGGGTCAGGATGGCGGTGTCTCCGCTGGTCAGGATGTCCTTGACCCGGCCCTTGACCTTGACGAAGCTCCCCAGGTTGGCGGGGATCTGGCTGGGACGGATCTCCTCGGTGTAGGGGCGTGCCTGGACCCAGAGGCTGTCGAAGGACCGCTCAAGCTTGTCGACGAGAGCGGGGTGGACGGTGGTCATGGCCAGGGTCCCGGGCACCATCGGACCGGTGCACAGGATCCCGTGCCCGGAGCCGGCGGCGAAGTTGCCTTTGACGTCGGGGTGGATCCTAAGCTTGCACTTCTTGGCCACGTCGCGGGACAACCGGGCGCCCGGCGAAACGATGACCTTGCTGTTCGGCGGGACCTCGGAACCCTCCAAAGAGGTCGCCACGATGGACGGTGGCCCATCTGTGGATAGCGCTCGGAAGTCCCAGTCTTTGGTCAGGGAGGCGCGTTCTTCGTTGCGCACCCTGCGGAAGGCCACCTCTAGGGCGATCGCCGTGGCACCGACGCCGACGACGAACCCTACGGTGACCCATAGGAGATCTACGGGCATCCCATCACCACCCCCTAGTCAGGGGCATGGGTACATGGGCTTGTCGGTTTCCGTCGGGCGAGGACCTGGCCCAGTCCCAAGGCGGACGGGGACACCAAGCAGCGCGGTGAACCGTGGCGGCCAGGGAGGCTGGCCGACGAAGCGTTCGGATCCGGCACGGCCTCCGGCAGCCCGTGAGGTCCTGGCGACGAAGGATCCGCCCGGATCGACGATCCGGACTCTCTCGGGATGCGTTCGGCACCCCTCGATCGGACCGAGGCTGGGCGGGGACGCTGGCAAGCTCCTGCACAGCCTTCTGGCAAGGAGCTTGGCACGAGAGGTAGCAGAGCTACCTGGAGGAGAAGCGACACCACTCGCGTAGAGACCCCATGCGCAGGTGCTCGGCCACGGGCCTCCTGCGACGGGAGAAGGTGAGGGAGGCCAGGTTCACTGGCGAAGCATGATCTCGATGTTGACGTCGTCGGGGACCTGGATCCGCATCAGCTGGCGAAGGGCCCGCTCGTCGGCGTCGATGTCGATCAAGCGCTTGTGGATGCGCATCTGCCACCGGTCCCAGGTCTCCGAGCCCTCGCCGTCGGGGGCCTTGCGGGTCGGGACGGTGAGCTTGCGCGTGGGCAGAGGGACAGGGCCTCGCAGGGCCACGCCGGTGCGCTCGGCGATGGTCTTGATCTGCTTGCAGACCTGCTCGATCGTGTCCGTGTCCGTACCGGCCAGCGAGATGCGTGCTTCGTGTGCCATGTGTGGATCACCTCTCGGGTGCGCGGGTCGTCCCGCGGGCTCCAAATTTCCCCCGGCGGCCTGGCAGGCCACAGGGCAACCTCGGAGCTATCCCGGGGCAGACCCGCATGTGATATCAACCTTTGGTCCCCGCAGGTGCCCACGTGCTCAGAAGCTGAGATCGGCAGCGTAGAACACCATGATCGGGCCGGCGACCTGGCCGCCCTCGACCACGGTGAGTTCCTGCTGGAGCCGGTAGGTCCCCTCTGGTCCCCCCATCACGGTGGCGGTGGGGGGTTCCTCGTCGACGACCAGGGTCCGGTTGTCGGCCTGGTCCGGACCATCGATCGTGTAGCTCCCCGTCGCTGTGCTGTCCGGCGCAAAGAAGATCATCGAGAACCCTCGCATCCCGTCGGGGGCCTCACCGGTCAGGCCTTGACCGGCCGCCACGGCGGTCTGGGCTGCCCGAGCCCCAGCACCACCGGTCTGGTCGGCGGGTGCCTCAGCCTGGCCCTGGTCGTTGGCGGGGCCTCGTGTGTAGTCGACGTCCCGGTCGAAGGTCAGGTCCACCGTGACATCCAGGCTGGTGGCACCGGGCATGGAGACCACCAGGTACATCGCTCCGGTCCCCAGCTGGCTGCCGGACAGATCCCAGGTCATCGTGGTGCCCTGGAGGACGGGCACAGGCCCGCCGTCCTGGAACCCCAGGGACGTGGCTCCACCGGGGCTGACCTGGACGAAGCGCTCGTCCTCGTCGGCGGTCGTCGCGTAGAAGGTAGCCATGAACCGGAAGACCGGGTCCCAGACGGCCACCGACGCGGTGATGTCGCCCTGGGGGGACGGGTAGGTGGCATCGATCTCCACCGTGCTCCCCTCGAGCACCTCGGTCCCCAAGCCGCTCTGGGGGTCGAGCTTGAACACCCACGTGTCCCCGCTCACGCTGAAGCTATCGCTCACGCTGCACGGGCAGGCAGCTTGGCTTGGCACCGGCAGGGTCCCGACCAGAAGCAGGGCTATCGCCATCGTCACGGTCCATGGCCTCATCCGTCAACCTCCACACCCGGCACACGCTCTGCCCTGATGAAGGTTCCCAGGCCCCAACCTTCAGGTTGCAGGCTGGCCGTCCGGGGACCGTGCCGGTCCACGTCCTCAGCCATCCCGCCTGCCGGGAGCACGAGACCCCCGACGGTCGCCAGCACGTCGAGCGGCCGGCTCGCCTGGAGGCAGCCCGCAAGGGCCTGGCCGCCTGGCCTGGCGAGCTCCGGTGGGACGAGATCTCCCCGGTCAAGGCCGGCGACCTCATGGACGTCCACGTCCCCCAGCACGTCCAGCAGGTCGAACGGCGTTGCCATGCGGGAGGATGGTTCGACACGGACACCTACGCGATCCCTGCCAGTTGGGAGGCCGCCCTGGCGGCCGCCGGGGGAGCGGTCCAGGCCGGTCGGTTGGCCATCGATGGGACCCGGGCCATCTCGCTGGCCCGGCCCCCGGGCCACCACGCCACCGCCGGCCAGGCCATGGGGTTCTGTCTGTTCAACAACGTCGCCGTGGCCGCCCACGATCTCACCAAGCTAGGTCTCAAGGTCGCCGTCGTCGACACCGACGTCCACCACGGCAACGGGACCCAGGACATCTTCTACGACCGGGACGACGTGCTCTACGCCAGCATCCACCAGTCGCCCTTCT